>CAYWBD010000030.1:0-2719 GCA_964456315.1 uncultured Thermoflexus sp. | reverse complement strand
CGCAGCATTGGGCGTCGCAGCAGCAGGGTCGGCGGGCGCCGCTGCCGCAGCCTCCGGCGGGTCCCCGGCCGAAGCGTCAGATGGAGGGGCAACAGTGGCGTCCGCTTCGCGCGGCGATGGGACGGCGACCGCCGGCGTCGGCAACGGTGAGACCGGTCCTGTCTGGGGCACGGCTGGGCCAGGAGCGACCGGCATCGTTGCGGCAACGGCGGCGGCAATGGGCTGGCCCGTGTCCAGCGGACGGCCACAGTGCATGCAGAACCGGCTGCCTGCCGCGTTCAGCGTCCCGCAAGCGCCACACGGAGTCTCGACCGGCGTGCCGCAGTGATTGCAGAACCGAGCAATGAGAGCAAGTTGGTTCCCGCACCTCCGGCAACGCGGCGCGGCGGGGGATGGGGTTAGCGCGGCGTCCCCCGGCCCTGCCGGCGCGCCGACGCCCGCCGGTTCATTCCGGAGGTCTCGGTCTTGCCCGCCCGGCTCTGGCGGCGGCGTGTGTGTTGTCAATTGGCCTGCTTTGCGGTGCGGCACGTTTCCAGGCCGCAAACTCTACAGCTTCCGCCCGAACGTGCGCGGCGGCGTGCCGGGGAACAGAGAGAAGTGTGTGTGGACCGCAAGCCAGGCGTGCCCTGGTGGAGCCAGTATCTCTCTCCGTTGCAGGACCACCGTCGCCCGGCCGGGCCGGTCGAACGCTGCGCCGTCCTCATGGAACCCCGTCGAAGTCCAGGTCGCCGCTCCCCAGGCCAGGTCGCGGTTCCCATCCCCGCGCACCGTCGCAAGGTCTACCCGGAAGTCAGCGATATTGGGCCATATCCCTTCCCACTGCGCGCGCTGGAGCGGCCCGACACCGGTGACTAACCCAGCCTTCGTGCCGAACGAAACAACGTCGCCCGCGAAAATGGCGCGGGCGCCCGCATAGTCGACCCGCGCGCAGCAGTCGCCCAGACGGGCAAACCACTCCCGGACAGCCGCTGCCGCGTCCTGCGTTGTGATCGGCCCCAGATTGGGTGGCATGCTGGGTTCGCCCCCTTGGCACGTCTCGCAGTCCCCAGAGACGTGCTAAACAGCCCGTGCGAGGACGCCTTCGTCCACAACGTCATGGTGCGATGGCACGGCGGGTGTCGCGGCCAGCAAGTCCATGTGGCCAGTGTCGCGGCCAGTTAGTGTGGCACAATTCGCGGCCGCTGCCGTCATTCCTGCGGAAGCAGGAATCCAGCGACGTAATGTTGCGTGACCGGACGGCAGGACACACGTGGCAGCCTGGTGCTGAACAACCCCGATAAGCCACTGATGGCCAATACGGAGTGCCCACGATCACGTCGAAGTACGCAGGCAAGGTCAACGCCCCCGATTTCCCGGCCGGGCTCGACTGGCTGAACACGCGCTCGCCGCTGTCCCTGGCGGACCTGCGCGGCAAGCTCGTCATCCTCGATTTCTGGACCTACTGCTGAATCAACTGCATGCACATACTTCCGCAGTTGCGGAAGCTCGAAACGAGGTACCCGGACACCCTGGCCGTTATCGGCGTCCACTCGGCCAAGTTCGAGAACGAGAAGCTGACCGCAAACGTCCGTGACGCAGTCTTGCGCTACGGCGTCGAGCACCCGGTCGTGAACGACCGCGACTTCGCCATCTGGCGCTCCTACAGCGTGCGCGCCTGGCCGACCCTGATGTTCGTCGACCCGCAGGGCAAGGTGGTCGGCAAGCACGAGGGCGAGTTCGACGCGGCGGCGCTCGACCGGATCATCGCGGACATGGTCGGCGAGTACGACCGCGCCGGCCTGCTTGACCGAAAAGTCCTGTCCTTCCAGGCCGAGGCGCTGGCTGCGCAACAAAGGCCCCTGTCGTATCCGGGCAAGATCGCCGTGGACGCCGGTCGCCGTGAGCTGGTAATCGCAGATTCGGGCCATCACAGGCTCATCACCTGCGGCCTGGACGGGAAAGTCCGGGACACAATCGGTACCGGCGAGCCGGGCGCGGCCGATGGCCCTTTTGGGGTTGCGACGTTTCGCCGCCCCCAGGGAGTAGCCCTGGCAGGCGACCTGATCTACGTCGCTGACGCGGAAAACCACCTGCTCCGGCGGGTCGACCGCAACGCCCGCACGGTCAGCACCGTCGCAGGCACCGGCGAGCAGGCGCTCTTCAGGCACCAGGGCGGCGACGCGCAATCGCTCCCCCTCAACTCCCCGTATGACCTCGCACTGGGCCCAGAGGCTGGACCACGCCCGCTGCTCTACGTTGCGATGGCCGGCTTCCACCAGCTGTGGGTGCTCGACCTGACTGACGGTCAGATCGCGCCCTTCGCCGGGGACGGCCGGGAGGACATCGTTGACGGCCTTCGACTACAGGCCCGCCTGGCGCAGCCCTACGGACTGACCGTCCTGGGCGACATCATCTTCTTTGCAGACAGCGAGACCAGCTCAGTGCGCTCGGCGCCCTTGACAGGCGACGGCGCGGTGAGCACGCTCGTCGGCACCGGGCTGTTCGATTTTGGTGACCGGGACGGCGTCGGGAACGAAGCGCAGCTCCAGCACCCCCAGGGTCTGGCATCGTCGGCGGGCGTCGTGTTCGTGGCAGACACCTACAACAACAAGGTGAAGGCCATAGACCTGGTGACGCGCCGGGTGGCGGCCGTAGCCGGGACCGGCGAAAAAGGCCACGACGACGGCCCGGCAGGCAGGGCGACGTTCAACGAGCCCGCTGGCATCGCAGTGGCCGACGG
>CAYWBD010000029.1:0-10242 GCA_964456315.1 uncultured Thermoflexus sp. | reverse complement strand
CAGGCCCCGGTTGTCTTGGGACGGACACTCTACTCCCCCACGTAGTCCCCGCTCTTGCCGCCGGTCTTGCTGACGAGGCGCACGTCCTCGATGCGCATGCCGCGGTCTACTGACTTGCACATGTCGTAGACGGTGAGGGCTGCCACTGCCACGGCGGTCAGGGCCTCCATCTCGACGCCGGTCTTCCAGGTGGCGCGGGCCGTTGCTGTGATCTCCAGCTGTACGTCAGATGAGTCCGCGTCCAGGTCCACCGTGACCTGAGTCAGCGGGACCGGGTGGCAGAGGGGGATGAGCTCGTGGGTGCGCTTGGCGGCCATGACGCCGGCCACGCGGGCGACACCCAGCACGTCGCCCTTCTCAAAGGCGTTGTCCCTTATCTTCTGCAGGGTCGCAGGCAGCATCACGACTGAGCCCTTCGCCACGGCGACGCGCTCGGTCAGGTCCTTGGCGCCCACGTCGACCATGCGGGCCTTGCCGGAGGCGTCGGTGTGCGTGAGGCTGGTGGCTGGAGAAGCACCCTGAGCCTGGCGGGCAGCGCCACGCCGGGACGGTGCGGGGCTTGCTCCTACCGCGGGAGGGGGGACGGCCGCGACCGGGGGGGATGAAACGGCCCGTGTCGGGACGGCGTCGCCCGTCCGGGCGCGGTGGGCGCCTGTCTTCGCGGCGTCATTGGCCAGGTGGTCGGCTAGCTCGTTCATGGGGTGGCCGTTGTGGCCGCGCACCCACTCCCAGCGGACGCGCCGCTCCTTTACGAGGTCGTCCAGGCGCGCCCAGAGGTCAAGGTTCGCTTTGCGCTGCCAGCCCGCGGACATGGTCTTGACAACGTACTGGCTGTCAGAGACGACTCTTGCCTGAGACCCTGCCGGTATCCCCTCGAGGCCTTTGATGGCTGCCATGATCTCCATGCGCTGGTTTGTGGTGCGCGGCTCATCGCCGGAAATCTCCAACTGGCGGCCGTCCGTGACGATGACTGCACCCCAGCCACCTGGCCCCCCCGGGTTCCCCAGGCAGGCGCCGTCCGTGAAGATCTCGATAACGTTGTTGTGCTGCACAGTGGGGCCCTCGCCTGCCCGTCAGGGCGTGTTGTACCGGAACTAACTGCTACGCCTACGCCTGCTTTCAGGTCCGCCCTTCGACAGGCTCAGGTCGGACGGTGGTCTGTGGCCGGCCGGTCGTGGAACACGACGCCTCCGGCCCGAACGCCCGGATACGATACCGCCTTCGTGCCCGCAGTCTATCTCGCTGTGCCTGCCCCAAAGGAGCCGATCCATGCCGCCTGCCAGGAAAACGCTGTCGAAGCCGTATGCAGCAAACCGACGCCACTGGGACGCGATCACACCGGTGCACGTGGCCTCGAAGCTGTATGACGTTGAAGGGTTCGTGGCGAACCGCACGCAGCTGCCGGGCTTCATGCTGGAGGAGCTGGGCGACTTGCGCGGGAAGTCGCTGCTCCACCTGCATTGCCACTTCGGGATGGACACGCTGCGCCTGGCGATGCTGGGCGCTGAGGCGACCGGGGTTGACTTCAGCGGGGCGGCGATCAAAGAGGCCCGCAAGCTGAGCAGGCGGACGGGCGTACCTGCAAAGTTCGTCTTGGCGAACGTGCTGGAGCCGGGGGACCGCATACCAGGGGCCGCCTACGATGTCGTGTTCACGTCACACGGCGCGATCTGCTGGCTGGGTGACCTGGCGCCCTGGGGGGAGACCATCGCCCGTTCGCTGAAGCCGGGCGGCATATTTCACATATTCGAGTTCCACCCGCTCATCCAGGCCCTAGCCCAACCTGCGCCCATCTCGAGGGCCGGTGCGCTCCGATTCGGGTACTCGTACTTCAACCCCGGTGAGCCCGACGGGGAGCCTGCCGGCGCAGACTACGCAGACCCGTCTTTCAAGTCAGAGGAGTTCAACTACGCTTGGGGGCACTCCATCGGCGAGATCTTTGGCGCGCTGGCAGGCGCTGGACTCACAGTCACCGCGCTGAAGGAGTACCCGTTTACGACGAACGCCGCCCGCGAAGGTATGGTGAAAAGCACTGACGGGTTCTATCGGCTGCCTGCCAGCGTCCCTCCGTTGCCGCACAAGCTCTACATCCAGGCGCGGAAGCCGGCCTAGGCTACCCGGCTTGGGCTACACCGTCTCGCTCTGAAACGTCGTGACGAGGAAGCGAGGGAACTGGGGTGCTGTGGCTTCCGCCCGCAAAACGACCACGCCCCAGATCCCTCGGTCTGCTGCCTCGGGATGACGGTCAGCCACCCAGCTGGTACATCTCGATTTTGCGGCGCGGGCGCTTGATTGAGCCGTCGAAGCTGGTGTTGGCGGCGCGCAACTCTGAGTAGCGGTCGGTGCGCTTTGACCACACGCCAGCGATGATCTCGCGCAGTTCGTCGTCGGTGGCGCCGGCCCGCAGCGGCGTCTTGAGGTCCTTGCCGGCGGCCGCAAACAGGCACGTCACCAGGCGGCCGTCGGTCGTCAGGCGGGCGCGGGTGCAGTCGCCGCAGAACGGGCTCGACACTGACGCTATGATCCCGATCTCGCCGGAGCCGTCCTTGTAGCGGTAGCGCTCGGCCACCTCGCCGCGGTACGTGCGGTCGGCGGGCTCAATGGGGAAGGCGGCGTTGACCTTTTCGAATATCTCTTTGGCGGTGACGACCTGCTTCAGGTTCCAGCCGTTGCGCGTGCCGACGTCCATGAACTCTATGAAGCGCAGGACATGGCCGCTGCCCTTGAAATGGCGGGCCATGTCTACGACCTGGCCGTCGTTCATGCCCCGCTGCACGACGCAGTTGACCTTGACCGGGCGCAGGCCGGCCTGTGCTGCGGCCGCGATCCCTTCGAGCGTGCGCTCGGGGCCGTAGGGGCGGCCGGACATCTTCTTGAACGTGTCTTCGTCGAGGCTGTCCAGGTGAACGGTGATGCGCTTAAGGCCGGCGTCCCTGAGAGGCTGCGCCATCTTGCCCAGAAGGTAGCCGTTAGTGGTGAGCGCGATGTCCTCGACGCCCGGCACACGCACGAGGCGTTCGATCAAGTTTGGCAACCCGGTGCGGACAGTGGGCTCGCCGCCGGTGATGCGCAGCTTGTTGACGCCCAGGCTGGTGAAGACGCGGGCGAGCCGCTCGATCTCCTCGAAGGTAAGGATCTCGGGCTTAGGCAGGAACTCGTAGCGCTCGCCGTAGACCTCAACCGGCATGCAGTATGAGCAGCGCCAGTTGCAGCGGTCGGTGACAGAGATCCGCAGGTCGCGCAGCGGCCTGCCTCGCGTGTCGGCGAGGGCCGCGCTGGCGGTTGTCGAGGAGGTGGTGCTCAAAGGTGCACGATCACGTCATTCTGACCCCGAGCGAACCGAGGGGGGGGGAAATCTCGTTCAAGCCAACCTGCGCTGCAAGTGGCGCCGGCAGACGCCTCAGCCTCCAAGTTTATCCCCGGCCGTCCGAAAGGGGTCAGTCCTGGAGCCGGCGCAGAACCACGGCCATATTGCGGGCTGCCTGGCCGCGGTGGCTGATGGCGTCTTTCTGATCAGGTGAAAGCTCGGCCATGGTCTTGGCCAGGCCTTTGAGCCAGAACACCGGGTCGTACCCGAACCCGCCGGTGCCGATGGGCTCGTGCGCGATTGCGCCAACGACTGTGCCCTCGGTGGTCACAATGCCGCCGGGGACGCCGGGCCCGGCAAGCGCGAGCACCGCTCTGAACCGGGCCTGCCGGGTCCAGCCGGGCACATCTTTCATGCGCTCCAGCAGGAGGCGCACGCGGTCTGCGTCCGAGAGGCCCGGGCCGCCGTAGCGGGCGGACATCACTCCGGGCTCGCCGCCCAGGGCGTCCACTTCAAGGCCGGAATCGTCCGCAAGGGTGAGGAGGCCCGAGGCGGCGGCGTAGCCGGACGCTTTCAGGCGTGCGTTCTCCTCATAAGTGCGGCCGGTCTCGGATATCTCGGCGCGCACGCCAGCAGCGGCGAGGTCTGCGAGCTCATATGGCAGGCCATCGAACAGGCGCTGGAACTCGCGCAGCTTGCCGGTGTTTCGTGTGGCAATGAGGAGTGTTTGCATCAAATCCTTCTTGAGTCCGGCGTCAGGCGCAGTCCCGGAATGCCAGTTGTGGAATGCCCGCAGACGTTGCGCCGGGCTTTTGGCCGATGGTATCCTCAGCCGGGTTTGTTAAAAAACGCACGAAGTCCGTGCGCCTGAGTTCGCCTCACGATTGGGCCGCTGCACGGAGGTCCATCTCTCCGTGGCACGGCCCGGTACCCCACCCTCCCGTCCAATGCACTCTGCCCGCAACACCTCGCGGCGTCTGGGCCCAGCGCTGCTGACTCTTGTCCTGGCCGGCGCCCTGGCGCTGGCGACGGCGTGTTACCCCGCGAACCCGCAGTCGACGTTCGGCGCTGGGGGACCCGTCGCGAAGCAGCAGGCGGACCTCTTCAAGTTCATCTTCTGGATCGCCGCGGGCGTGTTCGTGGTGGTCGAAGCGGCGGTCATCTATTTCGCGCTGCGCTTCCGCCGGAAACGCTCTGACGCCATGCCCGCGCAGACCCACGGCAACATGAAGCTGGAACTTACCTGGACGATTGTCCCGGCGCTCATCCTGGTCGCCATTGCCATCCCGACGGTCAAGGGGATCTACGACACCGACAAGCCTGCCGCTGCCCTTGGCGAGCCCCTGATCATCGAGGCGGTCGGCCACCAGTGGTGGTTCGAGTTCCGCTACCACGAGCAGGAGATCATCACCGCTAACGAGCTTCACGTGCCGATCGGTCGTCCCGTTGTCGTGAACCTGCACTCGCAGGACGTCATCCACAGCTTCTGGGTCCCGAAGCTCGCAGGCAAAGTGGACATGATCCCCAACAACGACAACTCGGTCTGGTTCCAGGCCGACAAGGCGGACACCTACCTCGGGCAGTGCGCAGAGTTCTGCGGGATCGCCCACGCCAAGATGCGGTTCCGCGTCATAGCCCATGAGCCTGACGACTACGAGGCATGGGTGGCCAGTATGCACCGCCCGCCTGACCCAGCGCCTGCGCAGGCCGACGGCCGGGCGCTGTTCGCGGCCAACTGCAGCGTCTGCCACACGGTCGACTCTTATGCGGCGGGCGGCTATCAGGCGGAAATAGAAGCGCAGCGGGCCCGCTGGGAGGCCTGGCTCGACAACCCTGACCCGGAGTCGGCAGAGGCCGCGCGGGTAGTCTCTGCCCCGAACTTGACGCACTTCGGCCAACGGTCGAAAATCGGCGCGGGCCTCGCTGACCTGAACACCGCGAGCCTGGTCGCGTGGATCAAGGACCCGTCCAGCATCAAGCAGGGGACGCGCATGCAGGCGCACGCGCTGGTCTACCAGGCAGATGGCAAGGACGGGAAGGCCGACCTGAGCGATGCCGACGTGGACAAGATCGCCGGCTACTTGCTGTCATTGAAGCCAGGCGAAGCCGGAGCGGCTACGCCGGTGCCCCAGGACCCGGTTGCAAAGGGGCAGGAGCTGTACCTGACCAAGGGCTGCGCGGCCTGCCACACGCTGACCGAAGCCAACCTGGTCGGCCCGGGCTGGAAGGGACTTTACGAGCGTTCTGCCACCCGCAGACCAGGGGTGTCAGCCGACGCCTACATCGCAGAGTCGGTCCGGACGCCGAACGCGTTTCTGGCGCCAGGGTTCCCGCCGGTCATGACCGCGTTCAACCTCTCTGACGCAGAAATAGCGGACCTCATCGAGTACATTAAGACGCTGAAGTAACACGCTGACCACGGCAACGCCCCGGGTGGCCGGGTCACACCCCGATGGAAGGACAGACAGCTTCACGGTGACAACCGCCACAGCGACACCAGGCGTGATCAGGATCCCGCGCATCCTCCCCAGGCCCACGGAGCGGCACAAGGGCGTGTGGAGCTGGGTCACGACGGTCGACCACAAGCGCATCGGCACCCTGTACGGGGTGACGGCGTTCTTGTGGTTCCTGCTGGGCGGCCTTGAGGCGCTCGTGATGCGCTGGCAGCTGTCGGTCGCCGAGAGCGAAGCCGTTTCGCCAGAAGTTTTCAACCAGCTGTTCACGATGCACGGCACGACCATGATCTTCCTGGTCATCATGCCGCTGGGCGCAGCGTTTTTCAACTGGATGATCCCGCTCCAGATCGGCGCACGCGACGTGGCGTTCCCCAGGCTGAACGCGTTCAGCTACTGGACGTTCCTGTTTGGCGGCATCCTGCTCAACGTGAGCTGGCTGTTCGGGGGCGCGCCCAACTCCGGCTGGTTCGGCTACGCGCCGCTGACCGCCGAGACCTACAACCTGGGCACAGGCGTCACGTTCTGGATATTGGGCCTGCAGGTACTGGGAATCGCCTCGCTGGCCGCGGCGTTCAACTTTGTCGTGACGATCATCAACATGCGCGCGCCGGGCATGACGCTGTTCAAGATGCCGCTCTTCACGTGGATGACGTTGATTACGTCGGTCCTGCTGGTGGCGGCGTTCCCGGTGATCACAGTGACGCTCATCGAGTTGCAGTTCGACCGCCTGTTCGGCACCAACTACTACAACACGGCGGCGGGCGGCGACCCGGTGCTGTGGCAGCACATGTTCTGGCTGTTCGGGCACCCAGAGGTGTACATCCTGATCCTGCCCGCGATGGGCATCGTGTCCGAGGTCCTGCCCACGTTCTCCCGCAAGCCTCTGTTCGGCTACCCGTTTGTGATCTTCTCCGGCATCACCATCGGCTTCCTGGGGTGGTTTGTGTGGAGCCACCACATGTTCACCGTGGGGCTGGGGCCTGCCGCCAACACAGCCTTCGCCCTGTCAACGATGCTGATCGCGGTGCCGACGGGCGTGAAGATCTTCAACTGGCTGTTCACGGTGTGGGGAGGGTCGGTGCGCCTCAGCACGCCGATGCTGTTCGCCCTCGGATTCATCGCCATGTTCACCATCGGCGGCCTGAGCGGGGTGACGCATGCATCGCCGCCCACTGACGCGCAGCAGCAGGACACGTACTACATCGTCGCCCACTTCCACTACGTGCTGTTTGGGGGCGCGCTGTTTGGGATATTCGCCGGGATCTACTACTGGTGGCCGAAGATGACAGGCCGGCTCCTGAACGAGAAGCTGGGCGTGGCGCACTTCATCCTGTTCATCATCGGGTTCAACCTGACGTTCGCGCCCATGCACTGGCTGGGGCTGGACGGGATGCCGCGGCGCATCTACACCTATTCCAAAGAAATGGGCTGGGAAGGTTCAAACATGGCGGCGACAGGCGGCGCGTTCTTGATCGCAGTCGCCATACTCCTGTTCATGTGGAATGTCTTGTATTCCAGCAAGAAGGGCAAAGTGGCCGGCAACGACCCCTGGGACGCACGGACGCTGGAATGGGCGATCCCGTCTCCGCCCGCCGAGCACAACTTCGACTCGATACCGCAGGTAAAACATCGGGACGACTTCTGGTACACGAAACACCCGGAGCTGGTCGAAACAGAGGCGCACGGCGGGACGAGCCCCACGCAGGCGCACGGTGCGACGCCGGGGTCGCCGGCGCATGGCGAGGCCCCGAAGACGACGGGCGTCCCGCACGGCGGGCAGGCTGATGACGCCCAGCATGGCGGCCACGGCGCGGCCTCTGAGGCGCCAGCCCACGGCGGCTACGGACACGGCCCGGCGGCGGGTGGCCACGCCGGCATCCACCTGCCAAGCCTTTCCTATTACCCGATCATCATCTCAGCAGGCCTCGCCCTGGCGATGGGCGGGTTCGTGTCGCACATCGCGCTGACCGCGGTTGGCGGTGCGCTCATGGTCTGGGGACTGCTCGGCTGGGCGTTTGAGCCCGCGACCGAGCCTGCACACGCCCCGGCCGGGCACCAGGGAGCATAAGTTGGCGCAGGCGCACGCAGTCCCCACGACGCAGGTACAGGTCGCAGCCCACGCTGCACCCGTGCACGAAGACACGTCCACCGGCCTGAACAGCCGGAAGCTGCTCATGTGGACGTTCCTGGCGTCCGACGTGATGTTTTTCGGCTCGCTGATCGCCGGCTACCTCGTGTACCGGAACCAGAGCCTGGTGGGGCCGTACCCGCCAGACATCCTCGACATCCCGATCACCTCAGTGAGCACGTTCGTGCTGCTGATGTCGTCACTCTCGATGGTCCTGGCCCTCCACTACCTGCGCGTGGGCGAGACTCGCATGGCCAGGCTCTGGACACTGGGGACCGCCGCGCTCGGCAGCGTGTTCCTCTGCTTCCAGGTGTTCGAGTTCTCGGCGTTCGCCAACGAAGGGCTGACTCCCCGGACAAACCTCTTCGGGACAACCTTTTTCACGCTGACCGGGTTCCACGGAGCGCACGTGACATTTGGCGTGGCGTGGCTTTTGGCGATGGCTATCGTGGCGACCCCCGGCAAGCGCGAGCGCATGGGCCTGCTGCTGTTTGTTGCGGGGTTCTACGCCGCCGCGGTAGGCGTCCTGGCGTTTTTCACGGAGTCCATACCGCCGCTGGAATCGGCCCCGGGCCTGATCATCATGCTGGTAGGTTTTGCGGTGCTGCTGGCAGGCTCATACAACCTGTTCACTGCGAAGCGGTCTGAGCCGACGCCCGCGAACCCGCTGGACTTGGAGATCGCCGGGCTGTACTGGCACTTCGTCGACATCGTTTGGATCGTCATCTTCACAGTGGTGTACCTGATATCGGCGCAGGACCCACTGCCGGTTGGCGCGCTGCCGCACGGCGGTTAATGGCCGTGTTGCAGTGCCTACGGGGCGTCGCACGGGCCGGGGATAGCAGGCAATGAGCGCACTTTCAAGAATATGGAGCTCGATCTTCTACCACCGCAGCGAGGGGTGGTTCAACCTGCCGAAGACGCGGGCTTCCGAGCCGCGCCCGGTGCATGAGGGCCCGTTCGGCTCAACGAAGGCGTCGATGGGGGCGTGGCTCAAGCGCGTGACATTCGGCGGGCGCCACGCCACCCCGGCTTTCTACGTCGGAGTCGCCGTGATACTTACCGCGGTGACACTCGTCGAGGTGTGGCTGTTCAGCGTCACGACCCTCGGCGCACTGTACGTCCCGATCTTGCTCATCCTGTCCGTCGGCAAGTTCGTCATGGTGATCGGGTTCTTCATGCACCTGCGGTTCGACCCCAAGGGGTTCTCGATAGTGTTCGGCGCAGGCATGGCGCTGGGCATCGCGGTGTTCATGTCCCTGTTGGCCCTGTTCTTCAAGCTGAACGGGTAGACGGTCGTAGGCGCGCGCCAAGAGTCGACCGCCCTCGTCCGACGGGCCATTCGCTCCGGAGCCTATCGTCTCACCGAGCACGCAGAGCGGGAGAGGGAGGCGGACGCCATCTTCGTATGGGAGATCTCGAAGAGGCGTTTGGCTCGGAGGCCCTGGAACTGCTGGAGGACTATCCGGACGACCCGCGTGGGCCAAGCGGTCTGTTCCTCGGGTCGACGAGTGCAGGCAAGCCCCTCCACGCTGTTATCGGCCTGTCACGTCCCGATATAGTTGTCGTTATCACCCTGTATCGTCCACGCGCCGAGTTATGGCACGAGTGGCGCAAGAGGGCCAAGTAGCGATGAAGACCTGTCCCTTCTGCAAAGGCACGATAAGAAGGCGGAGAATCGAACACGTTCACCGCTGGGGTGGGCGCCTGTACATCCTCCGCAACGTGCCCGCGGAGGCCTGCTCTCAGTGTGGCGAGGTGTTTTTCAGCCCGCGTGCCCTCAAAGCAATGGACGGCTTGGTTTCGAACGAACAAGAGCCGGCAGGACACGTTTCAGTACCCGTGTTCACGCTGTGAGGCAAGCGCACGACACCGGTCCCTGGGAGACGGCACGGATTTGACCAGACAGCTCCATATCCGTAGCGACGCGGGTCGCTTCACTCTTGGCATCATCAGTATCACTCGCTGAATTCATCAGCGCCTGGGACTGGCTAAGCCCGTTCGCCGCGGTCATCTACGTCGCGGTGGGCGGCTACGCGATCGGGCTGGTCCGGCTGCGACGGCGCGGCGGCGGGCACTCGTTGTCGGGTCGGAGGGTCCTCTTCGCGGCGACTGGCATGGGGCTCACCGCGTTCTCGCTGATCGGCCCGCTGGACGCCTACGCTGACAGGGCGTTCTTCATCCACATGGCGCAGCACCTGACGCTGGCGATGTTCGCCGCGCCGCTCGTGCTGGCGGCAAACCCGGTGTCGGTCTACCTGTGGGCGCTGCCTGAGTCCGTGAGGCTGGGCGCGGGGTCAGCGCTGACGAAGCGGGGCGTGGCAGGCCGCGCCGGGTCGGTGCTGGTCAGG
>CAYWBD010000028.1:0-2435 GCA_964456315.1 uncultured Thermoflexus sp. | reverse complement strand
AGCCGGCCCAAGGGTGTGCCGCTGAGCCACGCCAACCTGATGGCGTCCCTCAAGAACATAGTCGGCACCTACGCCCTCACGCCCGAGGACACCTCGCTCATCGTCATGCCGCTGTTCCACGTGCACGGGCTGCTCGGGGCGACTCTGTCCACGATGCTGTCCGGAGGCACGGTAGTTGTGCCACAGAAGTTCTCGGCGAGCGCGTTCTGGCCCCTGCAAAAGGCGACCGGCGCGACCTGGTTCTCGGCGGTGCCCACCATTCACCAGGTGCTGCTTCAGCGGGCGGACGAGGACGGCGCGCCGCGAAAGAGCTTCAGGTTCATCAGGTCGTGCTCGTCGGCGCTCGCCCCAGCGCTATTCAACCGGCTTGAAGACCGCTTCGGCGGGCCGGTCCTGGAGGCCTACGGCATGACCGAGGCGGCGCACCAGATGTCGTCGAACCCGCTCCCGCCCGGGCCCCGGCTTCCTGGGACGGTGGGCGCGGGCACGGGC
Organism: uncultured Thermoflexus sp.; assembly: GCA_964456315.1. Taxonomy (GTDB): domain Bacteria; phylum Chloroflexota; class Dehalococcoidia; order Lucifugimonadales; family Lucifugimonadaceae; genus SHXW01. The sequence goes on along the minus strand of CAYWBD010000028.1, from coordinate 1,943 downwards.
GTGCAGATCGGCATCTTCGACACCGAAAAGCCCGGCATGCTGCTTGCTCCGGGACAGCGCGGCGAGGTCGTGATCCAGGGCCCGAATGTCATGTCTGGCTACAACAATAACCCGAAGGCCAACGCAGAGTCGTTCGTCAACGGGTGGTTTCGCACCGGCGACCAGGGGTTCCTCGACGAGCGCGGCTACCTCTCGCTCACCGGGCGGCTTAAAGAGCTGATCAACCGCGCCGGCGAAAAGATATCGCCCCTCGAGGTGGACGCCGTCCTACTCAGCCACCCTGCCGTGGCCGAGGCGGTCTGCTTCGCGGTGCCGGACGAAAAGTACGGGGAGTGTGTGCGGGCGGCGGTCGTCCTCAGGGGCCAGGTTGACGAGCAGGCGCTGCGGGCGTTCTGCCGCGAGCACCTGGCGGGGTTCAAGGTGCCAGACCGCATCTACATCGCAGCCCAGCTGCCGCGCACCGCCACGGGCAAGATCCAGCGCCGCCACGTCGCGACCGCGTTCGCAGGAACTTAACGGCGGACAGCAATTCCCTCTCCCGCCGGAAAAGGGCCGAGTAACGGACTCCTGTCCACTCTCCCGCCGGGCCACCCAACTGGGTTTCCCGTTCGCCCTGAGCTTGTCGAAGGGCGAATGATGGATGCAGGCCGGCCCTTCGACAACTTCGTCTTTCGACGCGTTAGGCAGGCTCAGGGCAGGCTGGCTCAGGACGAACGGCGGGCCCCATCACGGGCCTATGCGATACGCCCCTACGTTGCCAGCCCGGCAGGCCGCGCGGGCGGGCCGACGGGCGGGTGGACATGGAACGTTGTGCGCCGGCTCTCCTGACCGTCAACTGAGCCGATGACCGCGTACGTGCCCGGCTTCAACAACGGCATGTTGACCTTCAGGGCCAGGGGCGTGCGCAGCGACTGCCCAGGCACGGCCCCGGCCGGGCGTCCCGTCGTGAACTCACCCCCCACGCCCAAGACCGCCTTCTTCCCGTCCTCGTCAACGATCTCCAGGCGCAGGTCGTGCTTCTCGTTCGTGTGGTGCCAGGGCACGATGATAGAAAGGGCGATCGCGAAGTGACGGATGTCGTTGGGCTCACGACTGCCCTGGATGCGGTCCCACCCGCCGCCCATCATGTAGACCTTGCCGCCGATTGCCTCTGCGGAGTCGGCCAGTATGATCCACTCGATCTCGGGCCTCTGTTGGACTTGCTCTTGCATCAGTGCTCCTCTGGGCCTCACACTCTGCGCGACCGACTTACATATTAGTGCCCGAATCGCCTCTGACTCACCCCCTGCGGGAGTGGGTTGAGGGTGAGGGGCCCGGTCTTTCACCCAAGGGGCGGCACCACGCTCGCACTGGGACCGTTTCGTAAGGGAGGCAGCTACATGGCCATCAGCGCCCGCATAGGAAAGTTCGTCATAACCGCAGTCCACGACCACGTCAGCCCGGAACGTGACCCGTCGGCTGTCTACCCGGCGGTGCCCGCGGCAGCCTGGGACCCCTACCGCAGCTTTGCTCTGAACTCAGAGGGGCGGTACAGGTCGCAGTGGCGCGGCCACATCGTACGGCTCGCCGACGGCAAGGGGCCGGTTGTGCTCGTGGACACCGGCATGGGGCCGGGCCCGCACCAGCACACCGGTCGCCGCGGGCAGCTGCTCGAAAGCCTGGCCGCCGAGGGCATTACCCCTGACCAGGTCAGCGCGGTCGTGATAACGCACACGCACGGTGACCACATCGGCTGGAACGTGACGCTGGACGGCGGCAAGCCGACGACCACTTTCCCGAAGGCCATCTACCACATCGCCGCGGCTGACTGGGAGCACTATACGCGCCCGGAGAACGCCAACGCCGCCTTCGACGCCAACGTGAAGCCCCTCAAGGACCTGGGCGTGTTGAAGCTGGTGACCGGCGAAGTCGAGGTCGCGCCGGGGGTCAAGACCCTGCCCGCG
>CAYWBD010000027.1:0-3237 GCA_964456315.1 uncultured Thermoflexus sp. | reverse complement strand
AACCGGGAGTTCGCCCGGCTTGTAGGCGACCCAGAGGCGGAGGGCCTGCCGCCAGACTTGCGGTTCATCCACGCCGTCGTCATCGGGCCCTGGCGAGACCGGTTTGAGCACACACCGGAGCTTGTCGCGAGCTGCCTCCCGTCGCTCGTCAGAGAGATAGACGCCGGACGGGTCTCATCGTTCGCACGTGTGCTTGTGGACCGCACGGTGAGCATGGACGCCGATGTGAGGCGCGCCCTAAGCAGCCCGCGCCGGTCCTGGAACGGCAGCGTCGTGGTGACGCGCGGGAAGAGTTCACGCCTGGCGATCCGCGAGCAGGTGACGCCAGTCCTGGACGACGCAGGGAACTCTACGGGCTACCACGTCGGACTCTGGTTCCCCGCGGATGCTGAGATGCCCACGGGCAAGCAGGCACCCGCCGGAGCGAAGGCTGGACTTTCGTCACTGACGCCCCGGCAGCTTGAGTTTGCGCGCCTGTTCGCGCAGGGCCTGGGTTACCGGGAGGTGGCTGCGAAGGCCGGAGTGTCGCCGTCGACCGCGCGGTCGCACCTCGAAGGCGTCTACGACCGGCTGGGCGTCCACTCACGTGCTCAGATGGTGGCGCTGCTGATCAGAGAGGGCGCAGTCTAGGCCCTGCAGGATCCTGCTTCTTGCTCCTCATCCCCTCTCCCCTTGCGGGAGAGGGTCGTTACCGTAACCTCATACCCTCTCCCCTTGCGGGAGAGGGTCAGGGTGAGGGGTCAATAAGCGCCGACATCCGAGAGTCAGGACACCAGGCCCCTTGGGCCGGGCCCACGAGCCCCAAACTCGCCCCCCCATCCGGCAGATGCCGGATGTGTACTGTCCGCGGCCGCTGCCAGACTGTCTGTGTCCGCAACAAGCAGCAATGGGAGGCAGGCCATGACCACCGCGACCCAGAACAAGACCCGCCGCGACCAGATGAAAGCGACTGTCGAGGCCTACTTCGCCGGGCTTGCCGGCCGGGATGTCTCGAAGGTGCCCTGGGCAGAGAACGTAGTGTTCCGAGGCCCGCTCGCGCCGGGGGATCTGGACGTGCCCCTGCGTGGCCGCAAGGCGGTCGCTGGCTGGTTCGCCTCGATCTACCCCATCCTCGGCAAGACCAAAGTCATCGAGCACTACTTCAACGATGACCTGACCGTGATCGCGACCCGTGCCGACGTGGGCATCACCACGCCCCCATGCGCCTTGCGGGTAGTTGACCGGTTCACGATCAACGCGAAGGGGAAGATCACCGAGCAGGAGAACCACTACGACCCCCGGGCTGCGCTGCAGAAAGTGTGAGCGGGTCGGGGAGGGCAGATGGGCATTGAGTCGACCTGGAGGTGTGTCTTGAACGCTGTGGAACTGATCCTTGAACGGAACCAGGTCCTGCACACAAGGGGTTTCATTAGTGTGTGGGACCGCGTGACTGAGGCGCAGTTGCGTGCGCGCCCGGCCGATTCAGTGAACTCGATAGCCTGGCTGGTGTGGCACATGGCGCGGTGCGAAGACATAGGCGTCAACCGTATGGCCGCCGACCGGCCGCAGGTCCTGGAGTCAGAAGGCTGGCGGAAGCGCCTGAATGTTCCCGTCCGCGTCTATGGGACTGGCATGAGCGACGATGAGGTCGCCGAGTTCAGCACGGTCGTCGACCTCCCGGCGTTGCGGGGTTACTTCGATGCCGTCGGCAGGCGTACGGCTGAAGTACTTCGCGCCCTAACGCCCGAGGACCTGGACGTGGTCGTGGACGATGAGCGCCAGCGCACGGTGCTCAGGGACGAGGGCGTCATAGGCGCAAACGCCGAGTGGGTCCCTCAGTTCTATTCAGGGAAAACCAAGGGGTGGTTCGTCGCACACCTGGCGGTCACACACTCGTTTGGGCACCTGGGCGGAGCGGGCGCCATCGCCGGCATGCTCGGGTCACGAGGGCACCCAAGTGAGGGGGAAGCTCGCGCCGCGCCCCAGTGGAAGCTGGCTCATGCGGCCGGAAAGGGACGCTGACGATGGACGCACTTGTTGAGCACTTCCTGTTCGAACACTCAGCCATGCACCGGGCCGCGGTATCGGGGCTGGAAAGGCCCTCATACCTCGACCGGGTCATCGAGGGCATGACCGACGCAAAGCTCCGCGAGAAGCCCCACCCCCTGCTGAACTCTGGGCTGTGGGAACTGTGGCACATCGCTCGCTGTGAAGACATCGGCATGACGGCCATGGTCACCGGCGACCGGCAGGTCCTTGACGAAGGCGACTGGCTGAAGAAACTCGGCCTGGCGAGGCGAGATATAGCCACCGGGATGACGGACGAAGACGTGTCTGACTTCAGCCGCAACGTCGGCGTGCACGCGTTGCTGGACTATTCCGACGCTGTCGGCCGAAAGACCCGCGAGACTGTCCGCTCGCTGCCGACGAAAGAGTGGGGAGAAGTCCCGGACCCAGCGCGGCTGAAAAAGCTCGTCGAGCAAGGCACGTTCGGGCCCGGCGCCGAGTTCGTCATTACAAACTTCACGAACAAGCCGAGATGGTTTTTCCTGCGCCTCGCTACGACTCACAGCTTCGGCCATATGGGGCAGGCGTCTGTGGGCCGCACGATGCTGCTTTCGTCCAAAATGGGAGCAACTGTCGTGCCGGCTGCCGCGGCGAGGTAACCCCGACGGCCAATGCCACCTGAACGCGCACCGCCCCTCCGGTGCAGGGCCGGAGGGGCGGTACTGATCCCAGGCTCAGGACTTTTCCCCGCGTCTACTGCCCGATGGCGAAGACGGCCGTGATGGTCGTGGTCAGCTCGCTCTCGCCGGGGGTGATCGGAGTCGGCGTGAAGGAGTCAGCGGCCATGGCCCTCATCTCCTGTTGCTTCTGGAGGACCGGGGCGGATGAGGACTGCTCCGTGAGGAACACAAGCTGGCCGAGCTTGACGCCCATGGCGTCGGCGTAGACCTGCGCCTTGGCCCGTGCGTCCTGCGCCGCGAGCTGCCGGAGCGATACTGCGTACGCGCTGGGGTCGCCGACGGTGAACGAGACTCCGTTGATGCGGATGAGGTCTCCGCCCTTCTCAGCGACCGCGTCGATGATCTTGCCAACATCGTCGATCTTCCGAACGTTAACCTCGGCCTGGTTGGTCACGATGTAGCCGATGATCTCCGGCTTTCCGTGCGTACCGACGTTGTCTTTTACCTCGACCCAGACGGTCTCAGGCTGGATGTTGAAGTAGGTCGTGACAAAGTCCTTGTCGGCCACGCC
>CAYWBD010000026.1:0-1941 GCA_964456315.1 uncultured Thermoflexus sp. | reverse complement strand
GCTTGTTGGAGAGGCCGTTGTGCGCGGCGGCGGCGACGTTCCAGCGCTCCTCAGGCGGGACCTGGCGCGGGTTGGAGACCTCATCGGGGTGACCGGGCCGCTCGGTTCTTCCGCGGGCGGTCTGGAGTCGCTTGGACTGGTCACGGCCTCCCGTGATGTCCGGGCCCTGCGCTCTGCACACTTCCGGCCTGTGCCACGAGTGCGCGAGGGGCAGTTGCTCTTGACCGGCGGAGTAAGGGCGGCGATGGACATAAGCGACGGCCTGGTGGCGGACCTGGGACGCATGGCCGAGGCGAGCGACGTTGGCGTGCGTGTCCGTTTGGAGAGCGTCCCGGTCGCGCCGGCGCTGCGCCGCGTGTTCCCTGCCGACTGGCAGTCGCTGGCGCTTGGCGGCGGGGAAGACTACGAGCTGCTTTTTGCGGCGCCTGCCAAGACCATGGCCCGCGTCGTCTCCAAGCTGGGCAGCGCCGCTGCGGTGATTGGCGTGGTCGTCCCGAAGCCGAAGGGAGTAGCGCCGCGGGTGACTGTGACTGGGACCGACGGCGCGCCCGTCGTGGTGAGCCACGCTGGCTGGGACCACCTGTGTGAAAACTGACCGGCACGGGCCACCGCTTACGTCGGGCGTGGCCATCGTCAGCCGGTCGGAGGGCCGGACAGGCCGGATCGGGCAGGCGATAGGCGCTGCGCTGCGCGCCGGCGACGTGGTGCTGCTGTCCGGCGAGCTCGGCGCGGGCAAGACCCGGATGGTGCAGGGTATGGCGGAGGGACTTGGCGCGAGCACACCGGCCCGGAGCCCCACGTTCGTGCTGGTCAACGAGTATCGCGGCCGGATCCGGCTTTCTCACTGCGACCTTTACCGGGTCAGTGGCGCTGACGAGGTGGTGGAGCTGGCGCTGGAGGAGCGGCTTCTCGACGGCGCGCTGGCAGTGGAATGGCCTGAACGCGGCCAAGGGGCCTTGCCCGCAGACGCCTTGCTGGTCCAGATTGAGGTCGCTCCCGATACCGACGCGCGGTCGATCGTCCTCACGCCACGAGGAGAGCGTTCTGCCCGACTCCTGGCGCGTGCCGCGGCGCAGCTTGATCTTGTCGACGCGGTCGATGACGGCGCGGAGACGGCACCTTGATTCTCATCGCAATCGACACCTCGACGCGCTGGGCCGGCGTCGCAGCCGTCGCTCCTGGCCGGCCAGTGGTCGAGCGCGTGTGGCGTTCCGAGCACAACCACAGCGCGGAGCTGATGCCGGCGGTCGTTGACGTGCTTCGGGCGGCCGGCGAAACACCGCAGACTCTGACGCACGTGGCGGTGGCGGTAGGGCCGGGCGGGTTCAGCGCGGTGCGAGTCGGGATCAGCGTGGCGATCGGGCTGTCGCTGCCCAGGGCGTTGCCAGTTGCTGGCGTGCCGACGTGGGACATCGAGGCGGCGCCTTTTTGGTCACAGGCCAGCGTCGCGTCGCCGGTCTACGCCCTGGTCCCGGCCGGACGGGATGAGTTGTCGTGGGCGAGCTACACGGCGCCGGGCGCGAGGTCTGGGGTCGGGCTGTCAACTGCGAGTCTGCTGGCGGAGTCGGCGCCGGCCGGGGCGTCGTTCTGCGGCGAAGGGGCGTCGGAGCTAGCCGGGATTGTGGAGGCTGGTCGTATTCTTGGCCCCACGCCGTCGGTGCGGTCGCCTACGATACTTGCACGGCTGGCGACCGAGATGTTCACGTCCGGACAAGCGTCGGCCGGCGGCCTCGCGCCGGTGTATGCCAGGCTGCCCAGCATCACTACTCCCAACCGGCCGGTCTAGGGATTGATTAGAGATTCTGCCAATGAACTCAGGCCCAGGTCCTGAAACAAGTTCAGGATGAAATATTCCGGGGGGGGGGGGGCGTAAGGCCCGCTGGGGCACCTCACATCCCCAGCAGAAAGGCCTCTTGAGGCCCCCGGACCGCCGCCTTGTCC
>CAYWBD010000025.1:0-9864 GCA_964456315.1 uncultured Thermoflexus sp. | reverse complement strand
TGCTGCTGGGCGTCACCGGGTCGGCGGTCATAGTGCGGATGACCCGGGCCTCGATGCTCGAAGTTTTCCGGGAGGACTACATCCGGACGGCGCGTGCCAAAGGCCTCGGGGAGCGTGAAGTCCTGTTCAGGCACGCGCTGCGGGCCGCGTCCATCCCGATAATCACGGTCATAGGGTTCCTGGCAGCCGGGCTGATCACCGGCGTGGTAGTGACTGAGACCGTATTCACGATCCCCGGCCTCGGCCGCCTGGTAGCGCAGTCGGTGTCCAGCCGTGACTTCCCGATAGTCCAGTCGCTCCTCATGCTGCTGGCCTTCGTCTACGTGATCGTAAACCTGCTCGTGGACCTGGCCTACGCGTTCGTGGACCCGAGGGTCCGGCTTTAGATGGCCGGCGCGGCCTTCACGGGCGCCGGGCAGCGCGCCGCCATCGTGGTGCCGTCAGCGGGCGAACGGCTCCGCAGCCGGTCACGCAGTGTCGTACGCACGCTCCGGCGGAACCCGACCTTGCTCGCCGGGACGGTGATCCTCGCGCTGATGGTCCTGCTCGCGATATTCACGGCCACACCGGCAGCCAAAGTAATCGCACGCTACGAACCGACCACCCTTTCGCTGCGAGAGCGGGTGGGCACGCCTTCGTCCGAGCACTGGTTCGGGACGGACGGCCTGGGTCGCGACGTCTACTCCCGGACCCTGCACGGTTCAAAGGTGTCGATAGTCGTGGCGATCTCCGTGGCGGCAATTGTCACGGTTGTCGGCATGGCGATCGGCGTGACCGTTGGGTACAACCGGGTCGCAGATAACATCGTGATGCGGGTCATGGACGGGATGATGTCCTTCCCGACGCTGGTGTTGGCCCTGGCCCTGGTCGCCACGCTGGGGTCGAGCTTGCGGAACGTCATCCTGGTGATCTGCATCGTGGACACGCCCGGGATGACCCGCGTGGTGCGAGGGGTGGTCCTCAGCTTGCGGGAGCGGAGCTACGTAGAATCAGCCCGGGCCATCGGCGCGCCGCTGCCGCGCATCTTGTTCTGGCACATCGCGCCAAACACCCTGGCGCCGGTGATTGTGCAGGCGTCCATCTACTTCGCCGGGGCCATCCTGACTGAGTCTGCGCTGGGCTTCTTGGGCGTGGGCACCCCGGAGTACATACCAAGCTGGGGTAACATCATCTCGACAGGTCGTGACTACATCACGATAAACTTCTGGATCTCTTTCTTCCCAGGGGTGTTCCTGGCGCTTACAGTGCTTGCCGCCAACCTGGTGGGAGATGGACTGAGGGACGCGCTTGACCCGAGGTTACGCGGTGCTTTCTAAGCCGCTCCCTGCCGGGCTCCGGCAGACCGTACGATGCGCCAGGTCCAGCCCGGCGTTCGTTCTGTTTGTTGCGGCCGCGGCGATTGCCCTCACGATTGCCGCATGTGGCGGCGAGAGCGCGGCGACGGGACCAACCCCCACACCAGGCCCAGACGCTTCGGGCATCCTTACGGGCGCGGGCAGTGGCAGCCAGTCCAATGTGCCCGGCTCCAACGTCTTTGCCCAGAATCCTTCAACGCCGACTCCCGACGCCGGGGTTGCGACCTCCACGCCGCCGCCGATCACGCTGGAAGAAGAGCTGACCTCGGTGCTCGTGGACAACCTTTCAGCCGACGAGTACCCTCGCATCCCGGCGCGCGACTTGGAGGCCCGCTTCCGCAATGACGCAGACCAGGGCCAGTCGCTGATTGGGAAGGCGTTTGTCATCCAGGGCGACGTCGTCCGGGCTGGGAAGGACGACTCTGGGACCCCGTACGTGATTTTTAAGGCCGGCGCGGGTTCGGTCACATGTCGCTTCGAGACGATCAGTGAATCAGAGCTCCTCCGGCTCACGCCGGACGGCCGCAATGTGGTCACCGGGAAGGTCGCCGAATGGGACCCTGCGGTACGCCATCTCTTAGTCGAGGGGTGCCGCATGGTCCGCGGCTACTGAGATCAACCGCATATTGCCGGGCCGGGCCCCGCGGTCTTGGCCGCATCTCCCGAACTCTAAACGCCGGCCCGGGACGGCCCGCAGCCTGCAGACCGACTCAGTCAGCACCCGGTGGGTGACAGCCATGGAGGCGCGATGACCAGTCCCGTAGCGGGCCAGCCCCTTTTGCAGGTCCGAGACCTGAAGACCCAGTTCTTCACGCCCGGCGGCACTGTCCGCGCGGTGGACGGGGTGTCGTTCGACCTGCGGGAAGGTGAGACGCTGGGGCTGGTGGGCGAGAGCGGCTGCGGGAAGAGCGTGACGGCCCTTTCGCTCATGCGGCTGATCCCCAACCCGCCCGGGCGCATCGTGGACGGCCAGGTGATGTTCAAGGGCAGGGACCTGCTCAAGCTTTCCGAGTCAGAGATGCGCAAGGTCCGCGGCGGCGAGATCGGGATGATTTTCCAGGAGCCGATGACGTCGCTGAACCCGGTGCTGACCATCGGGCGCCAGATAACCGAGGCGCTGGAGCTGCACATGGGGATGTCGAAGCAGCAAGCATGGGCCCGCGCTGGCGAGCTGCTGGACATGGTCGGCATCCCGGACGCGACCACCCGGCTGCGGGATTACCCGCACCAGATGTCAGGCGGCCAGCGGCAGCGCGTCATGATCGCGATCGCGCTGAGCTGCAACCCGAAGCTGTTGATCGCGGACGAGGCTACTACGGCGCTGGACGTCACGATCCAGGCGCAGATACTCGAGCTGATGAAGGACCTCACCAGCCGACTTGGCACTGCCCTGCTGATCATCACGCACAACCTGGGCGTAGTGGCCCGCTACGCCGACCGCGTGAATGTCATGTACGCCGGCAAGATCCGGGAAATGGGGAGCGCGGCCGACATATACGGCAACCCGAAGCACCCTTACACCACCGGGCTGCTAAGTTCGGTACCCCGCCTGGACGAGCCCTCGCGGCTGCGGCTGGCGCCCATTCGCGGCGAGATACCGAGCATGACGGACCTGCCACCCGGCTGCGCGTTCAAGCCCCGCTGCGACTGGGCCGTGGACCGGTGTGCCGCCGATGACCCCGGGCTCCTGGGAGTCGGCCCTGACCATTTGTCGGCCTGCTGGGAGCATGCAAGGGTCAGCCGCATCAAGAGGGAGGCGGGCGTTTGACCTCCACCTCGGCACCCGTCAAAGCACCTTCCTCGCCCAACGGGGCGGCGGGCAAGCCGCTGCTCAGCGTGGAAGGGCTAAAAGTTTACTTCCCGGTCACCCGGGGGTTTGTGCTCCAGCGCGCCGTCGGCCACGTGAAGGCAGTGGATGGCGTGAGCTTCACTTTGAAGCAGGGCGAGACCCTGGGCTTGGTCGGAGAGAGCGGGTCTGGCAAGACGACGACGGGGCGCGCCATCCTGCAGCTCACCAAGCCGACAAGCGGCAAGGTGTTTTTCGAGGACGCCGACCTCACCGTCTTGAAGCCGGGTGAAATGCGCAAGATGCGCCGCCGCATGGGAATGGTGTTCCAGGACCCCTATGGGTCGCTGAACCCGCGCATGACTGCCGGCAACATCATTGGCGAGCCGCTTGTGGTCCACGGGCTCTACAAGACGAAGTCTGAATACCGGGAAAAGGTCGCCGACCTGATGCAGGTGGTCGGCCTCAGCCCTGCGATGGCCAACCGTTATTCGCACGAGTTTTCGGGCGGTCAGCGACAGCGCATCGGGGTGGCGCGCGCGCTAGCTGCAAGGCCGAGCCTGATCGTGCTGGACGAGCCGGTGTCTGCTTTGGACGTGTCCATCCAGGCCCAGGTGATCAACCTGCTGCAGGACCTGCAGGAACAGTTCAACCTGGCGTACCTGTTCATCGCGCACGACCTGTCAGTGGTGCGCCACATCAGCGACCGCGTCGCCGTGATGTACCTGGGCAAGATCGTGGAAGTCGCGCCGAGCGCGGAGCTCTACCGCAACCCGCTGCACCCGTACACGAAGGCGCTGCTGTCAGCGGTGCCCGCCCCCGACCCGGTGCTGGAACGCAAGCGCGAGCGCATCGTGCTAAAAGGCGACATCCCGAGCCCGCTCAACCCGCCGTCCGGGTGTGTGTTCCACACCCGCTGCCCTATTGTCATTGACGACTGCAAGAAAGAGATCCCGCCGCTGCGGGAGATATCTTCCGGGCACTGGGCGGCCTGCATCCGGATCTGACCCCACGGATCACAGGCCACGGGGTCGGGTACTAGCGGTCATCCAGAAAATAGGACGGACAAAAGGTTTCTCACCCTCTCCTTAACCCTCCCCCATCGACGGGGAGGGGATTTCTGGGTGACCCCTGGCCCCGTCTACTTCTTTTTCGCCGCGACCACCTGCTTGCGGCGCTTGCCGAACTTCCTGCGGCTGAGGGCGAACAGGACTCTGTCTTCCTGGACTGCGATCTGGAGCCGCTTGCCTGCCAGCCGTGACGCATAGGCCACGCGTGCCCTGACTTTCGGCGCCGTGTCCCCTGAGCCGATCATGATCGCTTTCGCGGAGCCGCTTTTCAGCGCGGTAATTGCGGCGATCAGTTGTTCAGTCTCAGCCGACCTTGCACGACCGCGCCGGCCAGTCGCCTTAAGTTGGTCTATATTCACGTCTATGATTCGCATGTTTCACTCCAGGATCAACTTCCAGCCGATTTACGTTCCTCATCATAACATTCGTCACATTTCCCGCTGAACAGTGCCTTGGGACCCGCTCCCGTCCGCCGGGGCGGAGACGGCGCGCTGCGTAGCATCGCGGCCCTGGCACGGCCAGACCGCGCTGGGCATTTGGCCAGCCCGCCCGGGGGCGCATCCGGCTTTGACCGGACTGTGACCAACCGGTGACCTGCCCATCGGTACTGGGCGTTTGCCCGGCCCGCATGGGTGGGTCACACGATGCAGGGTGAGCGCCGGCTCTGAGACCAGTAGGTGCTGGGCCCCACTGTTGAGGGCCAAGGGCGCTCGACTGGCCGGCGCGGTCCAGTGGTAAGCACGCCAGGTCTGGCAGCCGCTCAGCGTCCATTAGTCCGGCAGTATTGCCCTGCACACCTGGGGTGGCCCGGCGAGGCCGCGTTTCCCCAGTTAGCCAGTGCGGCCTGCCACCTACCGCGCCGGGGTCTGGGGCCGGTACACCGGGTGAAGTGAGTCCGGCGGTTGTTGACGGACTGAGGGTGGACCGCGAAACATGCAGCTAGCCGCAGACATAACCCCAGACGACCTGAAGGTCTTCCTCCAGGAAGCTGACGAGCAGCTCCAACTCCTGGACGCCGAAGTGTTGCACCTCGAGCGCAACGCCAGCCCCGATATCCTGGCGGCGATCTTCCGCGCCGCGCACACGATGAAGGGCTCTTCGGCAATGATCGGCTACCGCGAGATGGCCGAGGTGGCACACGCCATGGAGAGCCTCCTCGACAAGCTGAGGAAGGGCGAGCTCAAGGCGAACACCGCAGTCGTAGACGCCCTGCTACACGGCGTGGACGCCCTCCGTGTGCTGAAAGAGGAGATGGTCGAGCCAAAGGGGCTCACCCTCGACTTCGGGGCGCTTGTCCGTGAGATCGAAGCCGCCTCGGTTACGACCGCGCCCGTGCAGGGCAAGTCCGGCGAGACGGCGCCTGGCAGGGCACCCGCGGCGCCGGCTGATGTCGACACGGCGATTACCCAAGCCCACGCCCGCGGCCTGTCGGCATATGTCGTCAAAGTAGGGCTGCAACCTGAGTCGCCGTTCAGGGCCGTGCGTGCCTTCCAGGCGCTGACCGAGCTCCGGGAGCGCGGCGAAATCCTCCGGTCCACGCCGACCGCCGCGGAAGTTGAGGCCGAGCAGGTCGGCAATGAGCTGCAGGTGCTGATGGTCAGCGCTGAAGCGCCCGAGGTGCTCCGGGCGGCCGTTGCAGCGGTCCAGGACGTTGTCCTGGCAGATGTGAGCGCCTACGCGCCCGGTGCGCCGACAGCCGGTGCGCCGACTGCCGCGACGGCTATCGAAGCGGACGGCAAGCTCCTGCAGTCGCAAGGCGCGGACGCAGCGCGGCCCGCGCAGGAGGTTGACGCCTCAGACCGCAGGAACTCGCAGACGGTCCAGACAGTCCGCATAGACGTTGAGCGGTTGGACTCACTGATGAACCTCATCGGCGAGCTTGTCATTGACCGCACACGGATTGAGCAGATCGGCCGGTCGCTGGCCGCCCGGTACCAGGGCGACGACCTGGTGGACTCCCTGGGGCGGACGTCCGCGCACGTCGTGAAGGTGGTCAACGACCTCCAGGAAGATTTCATGAAGGTGCGGATGCTGCCCATCGGCACCGTGTTCAACTCGTTCCCGCGCATGATGAGAGACCTGGCACGGACGCTGGGCAAAGAGCTCGACTTCCGGGTAAACGGCGGTGACACGGAGATCGACAAGACCGTCATCGAGCGCATCCGTGACCCGCTGGTCCACCTGCTGCGCAACGCGCTCGACCACGGTCTGGAGCAGCCCGCGGACAGGGTGAGCGCCGGCAAGGCTGCCGCTGGGGTCATCGAGCTAAACGCCTATCACGAGCAGGGCCACATTTTCATTGTGGTGAAAGATGACGGCCGCGGGATACAGGCAGAAAAGGTGAAGGCCTCGGCTGTCGCCAAAGGCCTGATCAGCGCCGAGGTTGCGGCCCGGATGAGCGCCGAGGAGGCCGCGGACCTGATCTTCCTGGCCGGCACATCCACCAAGGACCAGGCCACTGAGGTCTCAGGGCGCGGCGTTGGCATGGACATCGTCCGGTCGAACATCGAGGCCATCAACGGGTACATCGAGATTGACACCGTGCCCGGCCAGGGCTCCACATTCACCATGCGCCTCCCGCTGACGCTGGCCACTGTGAAGTCCATCCTGGTCCGCAGCGGGGACACGCTGTGCGCGGTCCCGCTGAGCTATGTCCTGGAAGTGGTGCGGCTGAGCCCGGAGGCGGTATCAACGGTCCGAGGCCGCGAGGTGTTCCGCCTGCGGGAGAAGGTGCTGCCGCTGGTGGACATGGCCGAGGCGACCGGCATGACGGGAGAGTCGCGGGCCGTCGCCGGCGCCCGCCGCCACGTGGTGGTCGTGAAGATGGGCGAACGGCTTGCGGGCATTGGCGTCGACGAGCTGCTGGAGCCGTTGGACATTGTCGTGAAGTCGCTGGGCAAGCTCGTCGGAGACACACGCAACATCTCCGGGGCCAGCATCCTCGGCGATGGCAGGGTAGTCCTGATCCTCGACGCTGCCAGCCTGATCACCGCGGCAATGGGCCGCGCCTCAGCGACCAGCATGACTGAGGCCGCTGCGCCGGCGCAGCGGACGGCGCACGCGCCGCTCGTCGCGGTCGGGACGCGGGCCGGCACGCCGTCGGGCGAGCGAGACATGGCGCTGCCGAAGGCAGCCTGAGAACGGCGGATTGGGAGGGACCTTGACACAACAGTTACATCAGCTAACGGAAACGCAGCGCATGGCATGGGAAGGCCTGGTCGTGGCCGCGGTCGCGAACGCGATCTCGGGCCTCTCCACGATGGTCGGAACGCGGGTCATGGCGACGGAGCTGCGCGCCCGGCGCGTCCCCATCAAGGACGTCCCTGCAATGCTGGGAGGCGCCGACCAGTACGCAGTCGGCGTTGTCCTATCAATCGAGAACGAGCCCGGTCACATGGCGCTGGTCTACAAGCCGGAAACGGCGTGGAGCCTGGTGGAGATCCTGCTCAGCAGGCCTCCTAGCGAGACCACGCTGACGAGCCTGGACCAGCTAACTGACCTGGAGCGTTCTGCCCTGGGCGAGATGGGCAACATCATGGGGACGTTTTTCCTGAACACCATCGGAGACCGCACGCACTACGAGCTGCGGCCCACGCCGCCGTCGGTGGTCATGGACATGACCGGCGCCATCCTGGACTCGGCGCTGGCCGAGATCATGATGGAGTCCGATGACACCGTGCTGGTGGAGGCCACATTCGGCACCAAGGACCGCCAGATCAGCGGTACTTTTGTCGCGCTGCCCAGCCCGACGCTCCTGGGAGGCATCATGCGCGCCTGGGGCAAGGAGTAGTGACAACCGAGAAGCCAATAATGGTCGGCCTGGGCGAGGTGAAGGCGGGGAGCGGTGAGGAGTTGGTGCTGACCTGCCTGGGTCTGGGCTCTTGTGTGTGTGTTGCGCTGTACGACCCTGCGAGCGGCGTCGGCGGGATGGCCCACATCGTCCTCCCCGACAGCACCGCGAGCGCATCGGGCGCCGGGAACCCCAAGTTCGCAGATGTAGCGGTGCCGATGCTGCTGGGAGAGGTCAAGAAGCTGGGAGCCAAACAGGAGCGGCTGGTCACCAAGATCGCAGGTGGCGCCCACATGGCACAGCTGCGCGGTCCCGGCCCAAGCTCTCTCAACATCGGTGAACGCAACATCAGCGCGACCAAGACGCTGCTAAAGACCCACGGCCTGCGGTGGTCCGGCGAGGACACCGGCGGCGGGAGCGGCCGGACAGTGCGCCTCTGGGTGAGCACCGGCAAGGTGACTGTATCTACAGCTGGCGGGACACCGAACGACTTGTGAAACCAGTGCCCCCCAGTTCGGATCTTGACCTTAACACACCAGCCCAGGCACAGGGAACAGCCCCGGGGAGGGAATGGTAGTGGCGAAGATACTGGTAGTCGACGACGCTGCGTTCATGCGCATGCGCGCGACCAAGATGCTGACCGAAAACGGCTACGAAGTCGTCGAGGCCGGGACGGGGCGGGAGGCTGTCGACAAATACAAGGACGTCAAGCCTGACGCCGTGCTCCTCGACATCACCATGCCTGACATGGACGGGCTGACCGCGCTACGAGAAATAAAGGTGCTGGACCCCAACGCCAAGGTGGCCATGGTCACCGCGATGGGCCAGCAGTCGATAGTCATGGAAGCCCTCAAGGCCGGGGCAAAAGACTTCATAGTCAAGCCGTTTGACCCGGCGCGCGTCCTGGGCGCCGTGCAAAAGATGATCTCTGGATAGATGCGAGACTGACTCTGGGAGGTGTAGCCGTGGGTGCGCCGGTCAAGGTCCTTGTTGTTGATGATTCCGCAGTCGCCCGGAGCCTGATAGCCCGGAGGCTGGCAGCGGACCCGGGGATAGAGGTGGTGGGCACCGCCTCCGACGGCGAGGACGCGGTCGCGAAGACGCGGTCGCTGCGTCCGCACGTGGTGACGCTGGACGTCCAGATGCCTCGCCTGGATGGTTTCGGCGCGCTCGAACGCATCATGACCGAGTGCCCGACCCCGGTGGTGATGCTGAGCAGCCTTACCGGGCGCGACACGGAGACCACGATCCGGGCGCTTGAGCTGGGCGCGATCGATTTCTTCCTGAAGCCCTCCGGCGCCGCGCCCGCCGGCTTTGACGGCGCGGGCAAGAGCCTGGTTGAAACCGTCAAGACCGCCGCCGCTGTCCCGTTCTCTCAGCTGAGGAGCCGCCCGCGGACGACTGCGCCCCGCCCGCCGGTGCGCCGCGCAGTCCGCTCCGCCAGCGACGCCCTGCCCCGCCGTGTGGTGGTGATCGGCTCATCCACGGGCGGGCCGCGTGCTCTGATGGATGTCGTGCCGCTCCTCCCCGGCGAGCTTGACGCCGGGATCCTTATCGTGCAGCACATGCCGGCGGGCTTTACCCGCTCCCTGGCAGAGCGCCTGGACAGGGCATCGTCGGTTGAGGTGCTGGAGGCAGAGGCTGGCGCCAGGCTGAAGACCGGGACGGCCCTGCTGGCGCCCGGCGGGTTCCACATGGTCGTAGAGCAAGACGGGACAATCAGCCTGACGCAGTCTGCGCCGGTGCACGGCGTGCGCCCGGCGGTGGACGTGACGATGGAGTCGGCCGTGCGATTGTTCGGCAGCTCGACCGGCGGGGTAGTCCTGACCGGCATGGGCCAGGACGGCTCCAGCGGCTGCGGCC
>CAYWBD010000024.1:0-5175 GCA_964456315.1 uncultured Thermoflexus sp. | reverse complement strand
GGTGCAGGCGCCGCAGGCGCAGCGGGCGCTTTCGGCGCACTTGGCGCTGCGTCTTCGGAGCCGCAGGCGACGGCTGCGAGCAGCGCGCCTCCAAGCAGCAACGCAACTAACAGGCTTGAGTATCGGGTGATCAGACGCATCGTTGACTCTCCTCCAGCGGGCCAGCTTCCATAGCAGCGCCCCGTGCGGCGGCCACAGTATACGCAACCCTGTGGAACGTTGGGGGCAAGGCTTTGGACTTGCGCGGCGCGACGGTCGGCCGGCTGGCCATCAGGAGCAGGGCCGAAAATGAACTGCGAGCGGAGGCCTGCCCGTTACCCGGTGGAACGCTCCAGCCGCCCGCGCAGCTTCGGGTCCAGGTAGTCCCGGAGCGCGTCGCCGATCAGCACGACCGCCAGCACCGTCAGGGTCAGGAACAGTCCGGGAAAGAACGAGATCCAGAACGCCCGCTGCACCAGCCCCTGCCCGTTCGCCACAATATTTCCCCAGCTCGGGATGTACTCCGGAGTCCCGGCGCCCAGGAAGCTCAGGCTGGCCTCAGCGAGGATGGCCGACGCCAGTGTGAACGTCGCCTGCACGACGACCAGGTTCAGGGTGTTCGGGGCAATGTGCACGAGCAGGATCCGCGGCACGCGCGCCCCCATGCCACGCGCCGCGTCCACGTAGGCCGTCTCGCGCAGCGTCAGCACCACACCGCGGACCAGCCTGATCTTGCTTGCTGTGCCCGTGATGGAAAGCGCGATCAACACGTTCTGGACGCTTGAGCCCAGCAGCGCGATCAGGGCCAGCGCCAGCAGGATGGTCGGGAAAGACAGCAGCCCGTCCACAAAGCGCATCACCAGGTTGTCCAGGAGCCTGGAGTAGCCCACCACGAGTGCAATGGACGTACCGGCAATTGTCGTAATCGCCGTGACAAGGAACCCCACCATGAGCGAGAGCCTGGCGCCGGCGATGGTGCGCTCGAACACGTCCCTGCCGGCCGCATCCGTGCCAAACCAGTGGTCAGCGCTAGGTGCGAGCAAGCGGTTGACAGGGTCCGTGCGCGTGAAGTCCGAAGTTGCGATGAGCGGGCTGAAGATGGCCAGGATGGCCATGAAGCCCAGGATCACCGCCCCTGCCAGCACCGTCGGCTCGCGCCTCAGCACATGGCCTGTGGCGCGCGTGGCCCGGCGCGCTTTCTGCCCGAATGTCGGCGCGAGCTCCACGAGGGCGCGCCGGGGCGCCGCGGCGGTCATCTGTAGCGCACTCTTGGGTCGATGTAGGCGTAGGCGATGTCCACAAGCAGGTTGACCACAATGAACGTGGTCGCCGCCAGCATGAGCAACGCCTGGATGATCGGGTAGTCACGCCGTGAAATAGCGTCCACGAGCATACGGCCAAGGCCGGGTATCGCGAAGATGCGCTCGGTGATCACGAACCCCGTCGCAAGACCGGCCAGACTCGCGCCGATCACCGTGATCACCGGGATCGCAGACGGCCGGAAGGCATGCCGGAAGAACACAAGGAACTCGCCAAGCCCTTTGGCCCGGGCCGTCCGGATGTAGTCCTCGCGCAACACTTCCAGCATCGCTGAACGGGTAATGCGAGAGATGAACGCCGCCGAGAGGATGCTGTTGACGAACACGGGCAGGAACATGCTGTGGAGGTGCGACGGCAGCGTGCTGGCAAACGCCCGCGGTCCGGAGATGTCCACCGGCGAGTAGCCGATCACCGGGAACCAGTTCAAGTTGACCGCCAGGCCCCAGATCAGGATGAACGCCAGCCAGAAACCGGGCGTGGCAAACCCGAAGACCGCGAACATCATCAGAACGCGGTCCAGCCGCGCCCCGGCCTTCCATGCCGCAAGCATGCCGAGCGATATCCCCAGCAGCGACGAGAACAGGATGACCTGGATCCCCAGCGATACAGTCGGCTGGATGCGCGACTGGATTAGCTCGGTGATCTCTATCTGTGAAAAGACCGAGGTCCCCAGGTCCCCACGCAGAAACCGCAGGAACCAGCGGCCAAGCTGGATGTGGTACGGCTTGTCGAAGCCCAGATGCTTCCTGATCTCCTCGATCTGCTCCGGGCTGGCTTCGTCTCCCCCAATGATGTAGGCGGGGTCACCGGGCGCCACATACAGCAGCGAAAAAGTGATTATGCCAACGATGATGATGACCGGGATGGACGTCAGCAGGCGCTGGGCGATGTAAGGCCACATGGGGGTTCAGCCTCGCGCCCGGCCCGGCACAGCCGGGCCGCGTCCGTTAATCAGGGGCAAGCTAGGGCCCTGCTGCCCGCGGGCCGTGATGTCAAAAACGCCGCGGCGGGGGGCGCTAACCACCCCCCGCCGCGACCTGCCGGTCAGTTCAGTTACTTCTTCTGGAACCACTTGTTCGCAGGCAGCTGCGCAGCCGGACCCGCAGCGACTATGCCCTGCATGTCAGCCCGTGCCGCCCAGCGCACGAAGAACTCGCCCACCTGGAGGAAGATGGCGTCGTCGTAGAAGTACTTCTGGAAGTCGTCCATGATCTGCTTCTGCTTGGCGAGGTCCGTCTCCTTGGCGAGCGAGGCCAGCAGTGTGCGCTGCTTGCCGGGCACGTCCTGGTACTTGTTGAACCAGCCGTTGTACTGGAGCTCACCGAACGCAAGGTGGCCGACAGGCCCGGTCCTGACCGTCGAGCCGGACCAGGTGTGGAAGAACTCCCACAACTCCGGGTCGGCGCGGCGGGTCACCATCGCGGCCCAGTCCATCACCAGGAAGTCGACCTTGAACCCAATGTCTGCCAGTACCTCACGGCTGATCTGCGCCGCGGCGTGGGCGGGCTGGCGGTCAGTCGGGTCCATCAGGCGGACCGTCGTGTTTGCAAACCCTAGCGCCGCGATCTTGGCCTTGGACTCGGCCGTCTTCTTCACGGCGTAGTTGCCCGTGGCGCCAGCAGCGCTCTCCCACTCCGTGCCGCACTGCATCAGCGACGGGCAGAGCCGGATGGCGTTCTTGTCGCCGGTTGCGAGCAACAGCGCCTTCTCATTGTCGTAGGCCTGGATGAAGGCCTTGCGCGCCTCGACGTTGTTGAACGGCGGCTTCAGGTGGTTGAAGTGCCCAAGGAGCCTGAACGGCGCCTGCGCCACGAGCTGGACCTTGATGTTCTTTTCCAGCCTCGGCGTCAGGTCCGCCGGGAACTCCTGCGCCATGTCCACCTCGCCGGTCTCCAGCGCGGCGACGCGGGTCGTCTGGTCTGGGATCTCGATGTAATCGACCTTGTCGAAGTAGGCCACCTGCTTGCCGGTCGTCCCGTCGGCCTTGTCGTTGCTGGCCTTGTACTCGTTGTAGCGGACCATGCTCCAGCGGTCGCCTGGCGTCCACTTGTCGAACTTGTACGGGCCGGTGCCGATCGGGTTGCCCTTGGCGGATTCTGCCTGAGGCACCGCCGCCCAGGCCTCGGTCTGGATCAGCGGCTGGAAATTCTGAGGGCCGAGGGTGAACGGCACCAGACCGGTCGGCTCCTTCAAGTTCATCGTGAACGTCAGGTCGTCTACCGCTTTCACGAACTCCTCAAACGTTGCAGGCCCGAACTGGGTCTGGACCAGCTTGAAGACCGCGGCGGCACCCTTCTGACGGTTCAACGTCGCCATGACCTGCTTGGTCGTCAGCGGCGTGCCATCGTGGAACGTGACCCCGCTGCGGATGCGGAACGTCCACGTCTTGCCGTCTGCGCTGGAAATCCAGGAGTCAACAAGCTGCTTCCCGATGGCGTAGCCGTCGGTGTGGTTGAGCAGCATCTCCTGTATGGAATTGGTCACGTTGTGCGTCGCAGAGGCCGTCGTCCAGTTCGGGTCGAAGCTCTGGACCGACCCCACGGACGCAATCTTCAGCAGCCCGCCAAAGCGCTGGCTCTCAGGGATCACGACCATCGCGGGCACTGGCGTCGCGGTCTGTATGACCACGACGGTCTGCTGCACCGGCTTCTCGACGGTCACGATCTTCTCGACGGGCCTTTCAACAATGACCGTCTGTTGAACCGGCTTTTCAACCGTCACAATTCTGTCAACTGGCTTCTCGACGATGACGGTCTGCTGCACCGTCACCACCTTGTCGACCGGCCTCTCGACGATGACGGTCTCTTTGACGACCACCGGCGCGGCAGCCTCCTCGCCGCCGCAGGCGGACGCGATCAGCCCCGCGGCGGCCAGGAGCCCGGTAAGCCCCAGCACACTTAGTCTCATCCGACGTTTCATGGCAGTCTTCCCCTCCTGGGATTAGGGTGGCGCTTCATCCCGTGCCTTTGGCCGCACAGTATGCACGAGTCATATCCCGCCGACAACTCCCAGCACAGCTGCACCGACCGGCTTGGCCGACGCCTGTGTCGAGACGGATTACGTAATCGCTGCGGCCTTCCGGGTCGGCTCGAACGTGAATGTCTGCCGCGTGTGCTTCGATGCTTCGGCGGGGTCCAGTGGCAGGTAGTGGTAGCGGCCGCTCACCCACTCCGGGAGCTGGTCGCAGTAGTGCGGGCTGCCGGGGTGACCCGACTGCCCCTGCGCATCAACGGCCCACAGCCCTGGCGGGTCTGTGCTCATATCGGCGATCAGGCGGTAGTTCGCACCCATCGGCGCCAGGTAGTTCGGGTCATACCCGGTGTTGCACACGGTGACGCCGTTGCCCTTGACGGGCAGGCCGCCCCGGTCGAGCAGCTCACCGAGGTCTCCGGTGCCCCCAAGCACGTGGCGCAGCACGATCTTGTGAGCCGCGCCCCAGGTCCACTTCGACATGTCAGCGCCAAACCTGTTTTCGAGGTCCGCCAAGGCGGTCGAGAGCGCCTTCTGTATGGCAGGCACGCGCGCCCCCGGGTCCTTGAACCAGCCCGCCTCGTTCCCGGTCAGCAGGCGGGTCGCCAGGCCGCCCATCGCGCCTGCTACCCACTCGGCTGTCGCCTTCGACGGGAAGCGCTCCGCGGCAACCGCCCGGCACCAGAACGTGAAGAACGACTCGAAGATCGTCGCGCCGACCTCGCCCGTCTCATAGCGGCCATCCCACTTGGCCAGGTGCCCGGCGGCCTCTTTCACACGCGCCTCGGCCGCGCCCTTGAGCGCCGCGCGCAGCCCCGGCAGGCAGTCGACCGCCCGCAGGGACAAGGCGTCTTGGTGCATCGAGATGACATCGGCCACCGCGTGCTTCGGGCGGGACTCGATCAT
>CAYWBD010000023.1:0-4027 GCA_964456315.1 uncultured Thermoflexus sp. | reverse complement strand
TCCCGCCGCCGTTCAGGCCGTTTGGACTCAACACCCAGCCCGGCGATGAAGTCAGGCTGTTCGGCCGCGGCGGCGCTCAGATCGGCGATGGGAACATCGTGGTGACTGTCGGAGAAGCTGCCCCAGGGCAGGCTCCTCAGTTCAACCTGGGACTCGGCGGCACGCCGCCCGGAGGGCAGCAGCCCCCTGTCGGACCAGACGGTCAGCCCCTGCCGGGCATTCAGCCGCCTGTAGCTCTACCAGGCGGTCCGCCGGTGCCGGGCTTCCTGCCTCCATTCGGATCAGGCGGTCAGGAGCTGCCTCCAACCACAGGGCCTGTCGTCATACCGGGAATGTTCCGGGCGAAGATCACTGGCGTCCTGAACGCCGGGGCGGTGAGCCCGCAGTTCGACCCAACGAAGTTCAACGACCAGCTTGTCTCGCAGTTGCCACAAAACTTCGGCTCAGCGTTCGGCGGCGTTGTGGCCTCTGCTGACCCGGGAAAAGCGTTCTTCGACGGGCAGGCGCAGGCCGCCGACGCCGTGCGGCAGGCGCTCGCAACGTCGTTCACCCAGAGGGCCGACCTGTTCAAGCTCGCTGTGGAGCAAGGGCTGGTCGACCCCAACAACGGCTTCGCACTGAGGCAGCAGACCCCTTCCGGCGGCGCGCCGGGACAGGGGCCAGCCGGGCCTGCGCTTGGCCCCGACGGTCAGCCGTTGCCTGGCGGCCAGCCCGGCCCGTTCGCAGGCCAGGTGCCCGGTGGCACACCCGGACAGTTCCCGGCGGGGTTCAACCCCGGCGCAACTGGAGGTCTGCCGTTTGATCCGCGCTTGCTGAGCTTGCCAACCGGCCCGAACGGGCCTGTGGCAGGTCAGTTCCTGGGCGGACAGCCTGGGCCCGCGAACCCGCGCACTGGGCCCGATGGACAGCCTTTACCAGGGTTCCAGCCGCCCGTCGGCCCCAATGGCCAGCCCTTGCCAGGGTTCCAGCCTCCAGTCGGACCTGACGGACAGCCATTGCCGTCCGGCCCCAACGGGCCGATCGCGGGTCAATTCCAGGGCACGCAGCCTGGGCCGGTGAACCCGCCCATTGGCCCCGACGGACAGCCTGTGCCAGGGTTCCAGCCTCCGGTTGGACCTGATGGCAAGCCCTTGCCGTTCGGCCCTAACGGGCCAGTCGCGGGTCAATTCCCGGGAGGGCAGCCTGGGCCGGCGAACCCGCCTGTTGGCCCCGACGGACAACCTTTGCCAGGGTTTCAGCCGCCAGTCGGACCTGACGGTCAGCCATTGCCGCCCGGCCCCAACGGGCCGATCGCGGGTCAGTTCCCCGGCGGTCAGCCCGGGCCCGCGAACCCGCCCATCGGACCTGATGGACAGCCTTTGCCTGGCGCGACGCCACCTCCCGGCGGGACACCGCCGCTAGTTGGGACCCCGCCTCCTGGGGGAACGCCTCCTCCTCCGCCTCTAGTTGGGACCCCACCTCCTGGCGGGACGCCACCCCCCGGCGGTACGCCACCTCCGCCACCGCCTTTGGTCGGGGCACCGCCGCCAACTGGTGGGACTCCGCCTCCCGGTGGCACACCTCCTCCAAGCGGGACTCCGCCACCACCGCCACAGCCGCCTCCGCCTGTGGTCGGGGCACCGCCGCCAACTGGTGGGACTCCGCCTCCGGGTGGCACACCTCCGCCAGGTGGGACACCGCCTCCGGGTGGGACGCCGCCACCTCCGCCTCCGCCACCGCCGCCTGTGGTCGGGACACCGCCTCCAATTGGTGGTACGCCGCCTCCGGGTGGGACGCCGCCACCTCCGCCTCCGCCTCCCACAGCCGCTGCGCCGGGCGACCAGCCCGTTGACGCGGACCCCTGGTGGGAACAGTACGACTCCGTCCCAGGCGTCTTGCCCTGGTGGCTGATCGACTAGGAACCAAACACGGAAACAATGAGGCCCAGCGCAACCCGCCGGGCCTCATCGTGTTATTGCCTATCCCTTCCCAGCGTCTGACCGCCCAATCACTAGCCGCTGGACCAGCATTCCGCCCGCCCGCGAGCCTTTCGGCTCAGTGATCGGCCCAGATCAACTCACACGAGCCGCCCGAAGGCCTCGGCCCGTGGCAACGCGCTCCTGGTAGCCATCCGGCCCATGGCCAGGTCGACGAACGGCCAACCGGGCACTGGTGGCCACCCCGCTGCAGGCCACCACCACCCAAACGCACACTACCGTGCATGAGTTTCATCGCGCGCTATTCGCTCTTCTTCCAGATCGTCGGCGGCACGGGCGTGGCTGCCCTGGTCCTGTGGGCGGTCATCTACACCGCCCCGGGGGCTGACCCGGCAGGCCTCAACTCGACGGCTACCGAAGTTGCCCGGGCCTCCACGCCTGCACCGGCCCGCCCGCTGGCAACACCAGCCCCCAGCGTGTCCCTCGTCGGCCAGAAGCTGTTCCTCACCGTCTCCGGGATTGCGAACGAGTCCGTGGTCGAGACAGGCAGCCTCACCGTCACCGGCCTGACAAACCCCGAAGCCCTGGTCTCCGTGAACGGCGACATCGTGCCTGTGGAGATCACGGGGTCGTTCGCACTGGACCTCCGGCTGGAACCGGGGCCCAACTTCATCGAGTTTGTGGCAAGCGACCTAAACGGAAACGAGATGACCAGGGTCTTCAACCTGGTCTCTCTTTCCCAGTAGACAGCCCGGACCGGGCGGGACTGACGCCGGCCGGAATACCCAAGGAGCATCGCAAATGACCATCCCAATGAGAGCGTTCGTACTCGGGCTAGCGGTCGCCGCGCTGGCTGGCGGATCGCTGCTCGGCACCGCCACTCCGGCGCAGGCGCAGTCGTCCAAGAAAGAAGCCGTGTTCGGCACGGTGGTCAAGGCCGGCGCAACGTCGGTCACCGTCGCAACGAGAGAAGGCTCGAAAAAGCTGGAGATCGCCAAGACGACAAAGGTCAGCGACGACTCCGACTCCAAGAAATCAGCCAAACTCAAGCCGGGCGACCAGGTCACTGCCGTGGCCCATCGGGACTCCGGCGGCGGGCTGGAAGCCGAAGCCGTACTCGTGCGAGACCGCAAGGAAGGCACCCAGACCAAGCACATCTCCGGTGTCGTGACCGATGACGATGCCGATGATGAAGACAGCGACAAGCGCAACATCGTCATCGATGAAAAGTCCGGCAAGCGTTCGACCATCGAGGTCCCAGACGGGGTTACGGCTCCCAAAGTCGGCGAGGTGGTCACTGCGGTCGTGGAACGCACCGGCAAGGCCGGCGCCTACCGGCTGAAGACCGTGCGGCGGGCCGAAGACGCAGTCAAGAAACTTGAGTCGGCCCTGGACAAAGAGTTTGACCAGGCGCGCAAAGACGTGCTGAAGGCCCTGGTGGATGAGACCAGCCGCCAGCACCTGACCGCACTCAACGAGGCGCTCGACCGTGTCCAAGCAGAGGCCAAGGCGAAAATCGCGGAAGCGCTCGACAACTTCCGTCGGCAGTACACCGCATCCGCGTCGGCCAACGGCAACCCTCCGCCCACCGTGCAGACCGACGGGGTTGTCTCGCAGGTGTCCGGCGGCGCAATCACCGTAGTTGACCCTCAGACCGGCGCCGGGCAGGTGTTTGTCGTCGACGCAGACACCTACATATTCGTCCCCGGGGTCGCCGACCCCAGCCCCATAGACATCGCGGTCGGCCAGAATGTCGAGGTCCAGTCTCCTGCCGCCGGCGCCGAGTCCGGACCGGCGCCTGCGGTGCAGGTCGAGGTAGTAGAACAGCAGCTGCCTGAGGCCACGGTGGCGGCCATCGAGGCTCAGAGCGAACAGGTCGTCAGCGGTGCGGTCACCGCTATTGAGGCGCCGTCGGACGGTTCCGGCGGGCTCATAGTCGTTCAGGACGCAGCTACCGGTGAGAGCGTGGGCGCCACAATCACGGCCGAAACGCAGGTGACCCTGGACGGGCAGCCCGCCACCGTCAGCGACCTTGAGTCCGCACAGCAGGCCCAGGTCACACTCGCCCCGGACGGCGTGACCGCAGAGGCCGTGGTCGCGTCCACCAGTAC
>CAYWBD010000022.1:0-6230 GCA_964456315.1 uncultured Thermoflexus sp. | reverse complement strand
CGCCTACGTCGGCCCGGTGCTCACGCGTTACCTGTCCAACCTGGCCGGCCGGCTGCGCGCCGCGGGCTACGCGGGCGGCGTGTTCATCATGCAGTCACACGGGGGCGTGGCGCCCATCCCGGAGTCTACGCGCATCGCCGTGGGCGCGGTCCTCTCCGGGCCGGCGGGCGGTGCGGTGGGGGGCCGCTACTGTGCGCGGCTGCTCGGCGAAGGCAGCCTGATAACGTTCGACATGGGCGGCACCAGCACCGACATCGCGGTGCTCCGCAACGGTGAGCCGCAGCTGACCAGCGACAAGCGCCTCGGCCCGGCCAAGATCGCGGTGCCGAGCCTGGACATCCACTCGCTGGGCGCGGGCGGCGGCTCGATAGCGCGGGTGGGCGGCGCAGGCATCCTGCGCGTCGGCCCGGCGAGCGCAGGCGCGGACCCCGGCCCTGCCTGCTATGGCAAGGGCGGCGTCGAGGCCACCGTAACCGACGCCAACGTGGCGCTCGGGCTGATCGACCCCGACAACTTCCTGGGCGGCCGCATCAAGCTCGACAAGGCGCGCTCGGAGGCCGCGGTGGCGCGGGTCGCTAAGGCCCTGGGCACGGACCTGGTGACCGCGGCGCAGGGCATATCACGCGTCGTCAACGAGTACATGGCCGAGGGCATCCGACTCGTCTCGGTGCGACGGGGCCTGGACCCGCGCCCGTTCACGCTGGTCTCGTTTGGCGGCGCGGCCGGGCTGCACATCAGCGAGGTGGCGAGGCGGCTGGGCATCGGCCGCGTCGTCGTTCCTAGCGTCGCCCCTGTGCTCTCAGCCTGGGGCATGCTGAGCACCGGCCTCCGCTACGAGCTCGTGCAGTCGCACGTGGAGTCGGCAGCCAAGCTAAAGCCACGCGACCTGGCGCGCCTTTTTGGGCGGCTGGAGGCAGAAGGGCGCAGGCGGCTGGGCGCTGGCGCAGGAGCAGGGCCCCAGCTGCGACAGGCGCCGGGCTCGGGCACGGGGTCCGGCAGGCGCGGTCGGCCAGACGGGGCGCGGACAAGGTTACGGTGAGCCGCTCGCTGGACATGCGCTACGGCGAGCAGATCTTTGAGGTCCAGGTGCCCCTCGACGGCCTGGACGTTGCGGCAGCCGGGCGCGGGAAGGGCTCCGGACTGGACACCGCCGCCGCCGGGGTCGTGCAGCAGGCCGTCGAGCGGTTCCACCGGCGGCACGAAGAACTCTACGCCTACAGCTCGCCCGGCCAGGAAGTCGTCATAATCAGCGCCCGCGTCGCCGTGACGGCCGAACTCGGCGCCATGCCTGAGGCCGCGGCGCGGCACAGGTCATCCCCTCGCCCCTTGCGGGAGAGGGCTAGGGTGAGGGGTCGGGCCGTCATCCCGTCTCCCTGGGAGGGAGAGGGCCGAAGGCCGGCCACCCGCGGGGCCCTTCGACAAGCTCAGGGCGAACGGAGCGCTATCCCGTCTCCCTGGGAGGGAGAGGGCAAGGGTGAGGCTCCAGCGCTCCCGCACGCTGGCCGTCGTCGCGTCTACCTCGACGGCTGGGCGGACGTGCCCGTGTACCCACTCGAAGGCCTGCCGCCCGACTTTGCGACCGACGGCCCCGCCATCTTCGAGTCTGCCATGACGACGGTGCTGGCCAATAAGACGGATCGCGTCTCCGTCACCCCGCACGGTTGGCTGGACATGCGCGTCGCAGGCTGAGGCTGCCGCCCCGTACGTCCTGAGCTTGGTTACCCGGAGCCCACCGAATGGATCCAAGGACAAACATGAGGCGATGCTGGAGCGGGGTGGCTTCGTCCTTCGACCCCTCGGCTCCGTGCAGGACAGGCAAGCTCAGGGCGAACGGGCGCTGCCTCGGCGCGTTGGGACGCCCTTAGCGCGGTTACGTTCAGGACGGTAGCGTCGCGCCCACGATCTCCGGGTGGCCTCGCAGGAAGTCGGCAGCGGAGGCGGCCTTCCTGCCTTCCAGCTGCAACTTCTGAACGAGAATCGCCCCTTCGCCCGTGGCGATGAGCAGGGCAGTGCCCTCGTCTAGGACAGTACCCGGCGGGAGATCCGGGCCCGCCGTCGTCCGGGCAACCTCTTCCTCGACTGTGACCGTCCCTGGAACGGCGGGCGACCTCTCTCCAATCAGGACGGCCGGGTTGATTCCCATCTGGGCAGTCGCCTCCAGCACCTTCAGCACCTGGCCCTGCCAGCGCGTGTGCGTGCCGGGCCAGGGGTCGTAAGCCCGCACCATGCGGGCGATTCGGGCGGCAGGCTGCGTCCAGTCGATCTCGCC
Source organism: uncultured Thermoflexus sp. (assembly GCA_964456315.1). Lineage (GTDB taxonomy): Bacteria > Chloroflexota > Dehalococcoidia > Lucifugimonadales > Lucifugimonadaceae > SHXW01. The sequence continues at coordinate 3,961 of CAYWBD010000022.1, read as the reverse complement.
GTCTTCGCGCGCGAGCAGTCTGGTCACCATGGCGAGGGCGCTGTCCTGCGGCACGGCCTTCACCTCGCCGCGCGCGTACCTCTCTAGCGTGTCTGCAAGCAGCGTCGCGCCCAGTTCGAACAAACTCGCCGTCAGCGACCCGCCGGTCTCATCGCCGCTGAGCCGGACTGCCGTCTGCGCCAGCACCGGCCCGGTGTCCATGCCCTCATCGAGGAGCATCACGCTCACGCCCGTGACCTCCGCGCCGTCGAGGATGGCCTGCTGAACCGGGCTCGGGCCGCGGTAGGCCGGCAGGAGCGACGGGTGGACGTTGAGCACGCCCAGGCGCGGTACCGCAAGCACCTCCGCGGGCAGCAGCCTGCCGTAGGCGACGACTATGAATGCGTCGGCGCCGAAGGCGCGCAGCTCCGCCTGGACTGCGGGGTCTCGCAGCGACTTCGGAGTGCGCACCAGGATGCCGGCTACCTCTGCGGCGGCGCGCACCGGCGTGGGGAGCGGCGCGCTGGACCTGCCCGCGGCCCGGTCCGGCCGCGTGTAGACCGCGACGACCTCGTGCCCGCGTGCGCGCACGCCCGGCAGTGAGGCCACGGCCTCAACAGGAGACCCGAAGAAGACGAGCTTCATACGTACTTGTCGTTACCCTCGCCCAACCGGGTTGTCGACGCCCCGCAGCGATGCTAATTGTGCCTGCGCGGCGGCGGCGCGTGCCGCCGGGAAAGAGAGCCGCGCCGCAGCGAACGCGTGTTCTTGTGAGTACGGTTGGCGACCTCGACCGTGAGATTGCTCCGAACTGGGCCGGCAAACTGCGGTTTCCGTGCCTCGCGGGGCTTGATTTTCCCAGAGCGCGACGTGTTACTGTTGCCTCGGCTAGTAAGACGCGGGCGCCGTGCTGCAAAGCACCCTGGCCGGCCCCGCAAGCGCCCAGACCTCCTGCACGCTTCTGAACTCCCGGCCTGGCCTGGGAAGGGCCAGTTTTTCTCCCGAGGCACAAGTGAATACGGACGAGACTGCTGCACAGTTGTGGTCAGCCGCATTGGGGCTGCTCCAGCTAGAGATACCACGACCGAATTTCGAGACCTGGCTCAAAGACACGCAGGCCGTGGGCCTTACCGACGGCAAGCTCCTGGTAGCCACGCGCAGCGCGTTCGCCGCCGAAATGCTCGAGCGCCGCCTTGCCACGTCGGTCGCCCGCGCCGTCGAGCGCGTCGCGAAGCGGCCCATCGCGGTCGAGTTCCGTGTCTCTCCGCAGGGTGCCGCGGAATCCGCCGGCGATCAACGGCCAGAGGACCCGCCCCCTTCTGACCAGGCCGCGCCGCCCGCCCGCGTGCATGCGATGCCGTCGCTCAAGCCGGGGCTCACGTTCGAGACGTTCGTGGTCGGGCCATCGAACAGGCTCGCCGCGGCGGCTGCGCAGAAGGTCGCCGAGGAGCCGGGCCGCGTCTACAACCCGCTATACCTTTACTCGGAGGTCGGGCTGGGCAAGACGCACCTGATGCACGCCATCGGGCACCGCCTGGCCTCGAAGGGGCTGCGGGTGCTCTGCGTAAGCTCCGAGCGGTTCACCAACGAGTACATCAAGGCTATCCGTGAAGGCACGGCGGAGCAGTTCCGCGAGCGTTACCGGGGGGCGGACGCGCTGCTCATCGACGACATTCAGTTCATCGCCGGCAAGGAGCAGACCCAGGAAGGGTTCTTCCACACGTTTAACGACCTGCAGATGAACGGCCGGCAGGTTGTCGTCACAGGCGATGAGCCGGCGCGGAAGGCGCTCCTGGAGGAGCGCATCACGTCCCGGCTGGAGGGTGGTCTGGTGGTGGACATCCAGCCCCCTGACTACGAGACACGCTACGCGATCTTGCAGTCCAAGGCGGACCGTTCAGGCGCCAGGGTCCCCGCGGCCGTGCTGGACATGCTGGCCCGCAGGTCCCTGTCCAACGTGCGTGAGCTAGAGGGTTCACTGAACAGGATCATCGCCTACTCCCAGCTTGTCGGCAGCCCGCTTACGGTTGAGTTGGCCCAGCAGGCGCTGCGCAGCCTGCTCTCACAGGCCCCCAGCCGGCCTGCGCCGCCGTCGGTGGTGATCTCATCAGTCGCCGAGCACATGTCCGTCGGCGAAGATGTCCTGCGCGGGCCGCGGCGTGACAAGAAGACTGCGTTAGCCCGCCGCGTGGCGATGTACCTGCTACGGGAAGAGTCCCGCCTGCCATCGACGCGGGTCGGGGAGCTGCTCGGGGGCAAGGACCACTCGACAGTGCTCTACGCGCAGAAGCGGTGCGAAGAGCAGCTGGAGACCGACCCTGACTTCCGGCAGGAGCTCATCGCCATCCGCCAGGCCATCAGCACGCATTCGGGCTGAGCAACGCACAAGCGACCCGGACGGCTCCTTCTGGAAGGGCGCGAGGTGCGCCCGCAGAGGTTCGCGTGCCCGCTCCAAACGCGCCGACAGCCGCCTCTTGCTTTTGTGGACAATACTCTTACAGGGCTGTGGATAACTAGGGGCCGTTGTGGATAAGTGAGCAGTCGCCCCTGCGAGTGCTTCCAGTAGCCCACGCGCAGGCCCTGTTTCGACCCCGTTACCCGCTTTTCGCCCCCTTTTTTCCTCTCCGCGTACCCACTCTCGGCAATATGGCTGCATCATGGAGTACACAGTTTGAACAGCCTTACTGTTGTTGAAGTTGCAATTCAAACATCTAGTCTCTGGAGACCATGTTGATCGACTCAGTGGTAATAGAAGTGAAAGGCGGGAAAGGCGGCTCAGGAAGGGTCAACTTCCGGCGTGAGACGCACGTCCCGCGAGGAGGCCCGGCAGGTGGTGACGGTGGCGCCGGAGGCAGCGTCTACCTGATCGGGGCCGAAGACCTGCACATGTTGCAGAACTTCAGGTACCGGCGCGCCTTCCAGGCAGGAGACGGTGTGGACGGCGGCCCGAAGAACATGCACGGCTCGGACGGGGACTCACTGGAAGTGCCAGTCCCGCTCGGCACCGAGGCGTGGGAGGTGCTTGATGGCGAGGACACCAGTAAGCTTGCTGAGATCACCGTCGCCGGACAGCGTGTGCTCATCGCCGCAGGTGGCAGAGGTGGCTGGGGCAACGCCCGGTTCGCTAATTCAGTGAACCAGGCCCCTCTGCTGGCAGAAGCAGGCGAGGACGGCGAGCGACACAGCATCCGCCTGAACCTGAAGCTCCTGGCAGACGTGGGCATTGTCGGCATGCCAAACGCTGGCAAGTCCAGCCTGCTGACCGGCATCAGCGCAGCGCGGCCGAAGGTCGCAGACTACCCGTTCACGACTCTGGAACCTGTGCTTGGGGTGGTATACAGCGGCACGGACCGGTTCATCGCCGTGGACATACCGGGCCTGATCGAGGGCGCGCACGAGGGCGCAGGCCTGGGCACTGAGTTCCTGAAGCACATCGAGCGCACACGGGTGCTGGTGCACCTGGTGGACGGCTCGGCAGAAGACCCCGCCGGGAACGTCACAACGATCCTGCGAGAGCTTGAGCAGTCTGCAGGCGGCCTTTCCGGGAAGCCGCAGCTGCTTGTCGTGAACAAGCTCGACCTCCCGGCGGTGCAGGAGGGCAGGAAGGCGATCGCCGCGGCGATCAAGAAGCGGGTCCCCGGCCAGGACGTGCTATTCATATCCGCGGCGACGCACGAAGGGCTGCCAAAGCTTTCTCCTGCTTCTTCCGGATTGGAGCCTTTGAAAAATCAGTGAGCGGTTCATTCTTGAATGCTGATACTCTCATGGTATTTCTCCTTGTCAGACAAGAAAAAGATTCAATTCTGGAGCGATCGTTACGAGATCAACGCCGGGACATCCTTAGCAGGGTGCCTAGGGGGCGACGAGTGAGCGTGCTGCCGCATCGTGAACCCGCGGTCTGACCCTGTTAATTCGATGGTTCTCACGAGTCGGGAAAACCCGGTTTGTAAGAAGTATGACCGCCATCCCGCGTTCCGGATCG
>CAYWBD010000021.1:0-2032 GCA_964456315.1 uncultured Thermoflexus sp. | reverse complement strand
GAACAAGAGGCCGGTGACCCTAGACAACAAGACGGTCGGCCTGGTCTGGAGCGGCACTCACGGGGGGGACCTTGCCCTGAAGCGCGCTGGCGAGATGCTCCAGGCAAAGTTCCGGGGCGTCAAGGTCAATTTCTATAACAGCGGCGGCTACCCCACGCCGCCAAAGATGCTGAAGCAGGCGGCTGCGGACAGCGATGTCGTCATCGGCGCAACCGCCGACTGAGGGACTTGCGCGTCGTGGATGTGCCACGACATGATCGAAGTCGAGAAGATGGGCAAGCCCGCAGTGCCCATAGTTTCAGGACGCTTCACCGAGGACGCAGCCGCCAGCGCACGTGCCTTCGGCATGCCTGACCTGCAGTGGGTCGTCGTACCGCGCATTTACCGCAACCTGGCGCCTGAACTGTGCGTCAGCCAGACGGAGGACGCCTTCGAAGAACTGGTGAAGGCGCTCACGACGAAGGCCGGCGCCCGCGCCACCGAGACTGTGACCGACGCGGCCCAGCGCTTCGAAGGCTCTGACCGCTGGGATGCCATCTTGCGGATGAACGACGACTTCATCCGCCGGGATCTGGGCGACGGCTTCCAGCTGTTCCCTGCGACCCGCGAAGCGGTGGCTGAACTCCTGAAAGGCACGCGCCTGCCCGCGGACCATGTGGTGTGCGACATGCCTCCCGGGTTTGGCATCGCCACCGTCGAGAAGATCGCGGTCAACGCGGCGCTGGCTGGCGCCAGGCCCGCGCACATGCCAGTGATCATCGCCGCGGTCAAGGCCCTGTCCCAGATCGGCGGGCAGGGGGGCAAGTCGCTGCTGATGTCCACCAGCCCTCAGGCGCCGCTCCTGATGGTGAACGGGCCCATCGCCCGGGAACTGGGCCTCAACCCGCGGTCCGCGCTGGGCCCCGGACGGGACAACCAGATCAACACCGTGATCGGGCGCGCCTTCGCGCTGTGCTTCCGGAACATCGGCTACTGGTACCCGGGCCAGATGGACATGGATACCATCGGCACCAGCCGGAAGTTCATCCAGTGCGTGGCCGAGAATGAGGCTGCCAGCCCGTGGGCGCCTTTCCACGTCGACCGGGGCTTCAGGGCAGACGAGAGCGCGCTGAGCCTGTTCGTGACTGACGGCGAGCTGGACGTGCAGGACCAGGGGAACACAACTGCCGAAGGCCTGCTCAAGAACCTGGCGTACGGCATCACCTTTGGGACCTACAACATCCAGGGCAAGGGCGGCGGCGGCGAGAGGCTCATCTTCATGCCGCCGGATGTCGCCGGGCCCGTAGGCAAGGCGTTCTCCAAGCAACAGGCGAGGGAGTTCATACACGCGCACGCCCGCGGCAGCCTCGGGAAGATGATCCAGTACATGCCGCTGAAGGGCGAGGCCCGTGTGGCCGCAGAGTGGAAGTGGCTGGAGAACCTGACGGAGCAGCAGCTCCTTGAGATCACGGTCCCGTTGCTGTCGAGCGCGGACCACTGCTTCATCGTGGTAGTGGGGGCTGACCGCGCCAAGACCGCGGTGTTCCCGAGCGGCCCGGCTCCCGTGACCGTGGGCATCGACCAGTTCAGACCGTAACGGGTCGGCATCTGCCTTCGATAGTCGGCGCGCGTTCTGACGGCTTGGTGAACAGGAGTATTTGGAGGTGGCCGTTGGCAACGGGGGCCGGGCATGGCGGGACCGGGAGGGCCTCGGAGGTTCCGGATCGGCTTGGAGCGGGGGGCGAATGCCCTCCAGCTTCCCCGGCCTCCTGCACTCGACTGCATGAGCCTCTGATTCAGGCGGCAATACCGCCTCGACATGCTGAGATAGTCGTTTATCGTCGGCCCGCCTGGCCTGTGGGCGGCGTTGCAGTGGTAGCGGGCTCTCCACCGGCGAGCTGCTGTTCCCGGTGCCAGAGGTCGCTCGCTATCGCAAGTACGCCGCTGTTCCGGACCCTGTGATATGCCCGCTCGGAGATGTTGAGGCGCGTTATCGTGTGGGTCACAGGCCGTTGCAGCACGTAGCGGTCGTTGATGACGTTGTAGAGGACCA
>CAYWBD010000020.1:0-3997 GCA_964456315.1 uncultured Thermoflexus sp. | reverse complement strand
AGTACTACCCGCCCGATGAAGTCACGTTCCGCCTCTATCAGGACTGGAAGGCCCAGCAGGGCCGGACGACCGTGCGCGCGGAGGAGCAGGCCGAGCCTGTGTCGCACCGCCACCCGAAGCCCGGGCGTGAAAAAGACGAGTAAGTAAGCGCAAGTCGCGACCTCAGGCGACCTCATGCTTGCTGCGATGCCGCGCTGCGCATCCTGAGCCCCGTCGAAGGACGCAGCGTGGCAAGTGCCCCTCACCCCAGACCCTCTCCCGGCGGGAGAGGGGGCAGTAAAGGCAGGCCGCCATGAAGATCACAGATGTCTCGGTCACGATGTTCTCCTGGGACAACATCCCGGAAACCCGATACCGCAAGGGCTGGCCGCCCATCCGCGGGTCAGTCGAAATGGGCCTGCTTGTCATCCAGACGGACGAGGGCGTGACCGGGCACTCGTTCCTCGGCAACTCCAGCCAGAGCGCGGCCCTGGACGCCACTCAGCTCATCTCGACCCTCAAGCCGATGCTCATGGGCAAGAACCCTCTGGACATCGGGCGCATCTACCAGACCATGTGGGGCGCCAGCCGCTTCTTCCCCATGCGCTGCATCGGCGCGGTAGACGTCGCGCTATGGGACCTGGCGGGCACGTACGCAAAAATGCCCATTCACCGCATGCTTGGCTCGTACAGGGACAACGTGCCTGTCTACGCAAGCTCGCACCTGCAGCCATCCCCGCAGGCCTACGTAGACGATGCCCTGCACTGGCGGTCGAAAGGCTGGAAGGCGTACAAGATCCACCCGCCAGCCGAGCCGCTGGAGGACATCGCCGTCTGCCTGGCAGTCAAGAAGGCCGTCGGCGACGCCATGGTCCTCATGCTCGACTCGGTGTGGGCCTACTGCTACGAGGACGCCGTGCGCGTCGGCCTCGCCATCCAGGAGATGGGCTATTACTGGTACGAGGACCCGCTCGCCGAGGACGACATCTACGGCTACGTGAAGCTGCGCCAGAAGCTGAACATCCCCATCCTGGCGACCGAGGCCAACCCTGGCGGCATCTACCCCATGGCGCAGTTCATCACCGCGCAGGCGACGGACATGCTGCGCGGCGACGTCGCTGTGAAGGGCGGCATCACGCCCATGATGAAGATCGCGCACACCGCGGAGACGTTCCGCATGAAGTGCGAGGTCCACCACGGCGGCAACTCCCTCAACAACGTCGCAAACCTGCACATCACGATGGCGATGCCCAACTGCGACTACTTCGAGGTGCTCCTGCCCGACCACGCCCAGAAGTACGGGCTGGTGAAAGACATCGAGGTCGACGCCCAGGGCCTCGTGCACGCACCGGAGAAGCCCGGGCTCGGGTACGACATCGACTTCGACCTCATCAAGCGCAAGCAGACCCGGGTGCTCAGGTAGGCGCCAGACTACCGGAACAGGGTGTCGGTGATGGACGCGCCGCTCGTCCTGTAGGGGTGGGCTGTTCGCCCGGAGCTGAATCGTCGATTCCCTCTCCCCTTGCGGGAGAGGGTCAGGGTGAGGGGTCGACGTCTGACGAGGAGTTCGTCCTTAGACATGCTCAGGACGAACGGTCGGGGGCAACGCCCCTATGAATCCACATCCACCGCCATCCCGTCATAGGCAAGCTGGACGTCCAGACCCTCCGAGCCCTTCAGCAGTGCCAGTGCGGCGTTCACCGGCTCGTGGACGATATCGTGGCACATGCCCGTGAACAGCGCCCGCCGGGGGCGCAGGCGGCGCGCCTCCTCGACGGCCTGCTCCAGCGTCAGGTGCGAACCGTGCGTGCGCACCGGTCGCAAAGCGTCAATGATGAGCAGGTCGCAGCCTTCGATTAGCGCCCGTGTGGCGGGTGGCACTTCGCTCACATCAGGCAAGTAACAAACCGAGCCAACCCGGTAGCCGTTCGCCGTATGCGGCCGGCCGTGCCACACCGGCAGCGGCGTAAACCGCACCCCGCCAGCGTCGAACGGCGCGTCCGCCGCCTCGACAAACTGTAGCCTCGCAACGGAACCGCCGCCCGTTGCCTTAGCCATGTCCACCAGGTAGAACGCGGTATGCGACAGTGTGTCGCGCATATCCTCGGGCCTCACGAAGATCGGCACCGACTGCTGGCGGTTGTTGTTCGTCCAGTCCCTGAGGTCGTCGAGCCCGCCCGCGGCGTCGGCGTGCGCATGCGTCAGCACGACCGTGTCCAGCGTGCGCACGTTGAACTTCGGGAACCAGTCAATCGCCGACTGGTAAAAGAACTTCCCGGCGTCGATAAGGACGTTGCGGACCGGCTGGCCGGTCGCCGCGGCGACGTCCGGGTGCGGGTGCTGGATCAGAAGGCTCGTGTTGCGGCGACGGTCCTTCGACCCCGGACGCACCGCAGACAGGCAGGCCGGGCAGTCTGGGCGCTCCTTCGTCAGGCACGTGACGCGCGGGACGCCTTCGGACGTGCCGGAGCCTATGAAAATGATGCGGGACTTCATTGAGTTCCGTTTCGTCTACACTGGGCGAACTTTCGTGAGGCGTCGTGGCTCTCGCGCAGCCCTCGGCGATGGCCTCTCATGCCACTAGGGCGCACGGTCGTGACGCCAGTACGCTAGCCCTCCCCAGCAAGGGGATGCGGGACAAAGGACCGAAAATATGCCTTTGGTGAGCCCAAACCGGGGCCAATTGAAGAAGAAACTCCAGGCTGGCAAGACCGTCATCGGCCCGTTCGTGATTGTGCCGTCATGCACGCTGGTCGAGACGCTCGGCTATGCCGGCATGGACTTCTGCATCCTGGACAGCGAGCACGGGCCGCTCTCCATGGAGACCTGCATGGACCTGGTGATCGCCGCTCAGGGCGCTGGCGTGGCGCCCATCATCCGCGTCGGCGGCAACGATGAGCGACTCATCCTCCGCGCGCTGGACCTCGGCTCCGAGGGCGTACAGGTCCCCCAGATCAACGTCAAAGCGGACGCCGAGCGCGTCGTCCACTCCGCCAAGTACGCGCCGCTCGGCGAGCGCGGGCTCTCGGTCTTCACCCGTGCCGGGAACTACTACAAAGACGCCGGCGCCGCGGGTGGGAAAAACCACACCGACCGCCAGAACGACGAGACCGCAGTCGTGGTGCACATCGAGGGCAAGCGCGGGCTCGACAACCTGGACGAGATCATGGAGGTCCCGGGCATCGACGTGCTGTTCCTGGGGCCGTACGACATCTCGCAGTCCCTCGGCGTCCCCGGCCAGGTCCGCAGCCCGAAAGTCGAGCGCGCCCTGAAGGCCGCGGCCGGGAAGGCGCGCAAGCAGGGCAGGGCAGTGGGCTCCTACGCCCGCGACGTCGAGATGGGGAAGTGGCTGCTCGACATGGGCGTGCAGTACCTGTCCGTCAACGTAGACGCCACGATCTACATGCAGGCGTGCGAAGGCATCGCCAAGGGCCTGCGTGCTTGACCGTCTGGCTCACGTATGGGCGCCGTGCGTTGTCTACAATGGCCCCGGTGACAGCACCTTTGGCGACAGCACACTTGTCGTAGGCTCGCCGGGGTCCGACATCCGACGGGCCTTACGCCCTCACCCATTAGCACGCTCAAGTAGCCGGGTTTGTCTGAAGGAGAGATTGAAGTGCGCGTAACCCTTTCTGTAATCAAAGCTGACGTAGGCTCCATCGGCGGGCACACCATGCCATCGGCGGCGATGGTCGCCAAAGTGAAGGAGCTGGTCGCCGCGCAGGTCAGGGGCGGGATGCTCATCGACGGCATGGTGACGTACACCGGGGACGACATCTGCCTCACGATGTCGCACGCCCACGGCGTTGGCGCGCCCCGCGTGCACGAGTTTGCCTGGAGCGCCTTCAAGGCCGCCACCGCCATCGCGCAGCAAGAGGGCAACTACGGCGCCGGACAGGACCTGCTCGTCGACGCGCCCTCTGGGAACATCCGGGGCGCGGGCCCGGGCGTCGCCGAGCTGTCGTTCGACACCGCCGCCAAGCACCGGCCTGCCGAGGCGTTCATGGTCTTCGCCGGA
>CAYWBD010000019.1:0-5415 GCA_964456315.1 uncultured Thermoflexus sp. | reverse complement strand
TTCGGGCAGGCGGCCTCCTCGCAGACGGTGTGCAGCCGGGCGTCCTTGAAGCGGCGCTTCAGGTCCAGGTAGCCATCGCTGCCGGGCGCAGGCACCTTGAACCACTCGGGCAGCCTGCGCTGGACGAGTGGCGGTGCGTAAGGGATGGCCGCGGCGGCCTCGGACATTGTCAATCTCCCGCACGAGCGCTCTGGCGCCTGGGTGCAGAATAGCAGAGAGCGACTTCGGGCCCGACAACTATGAACAACAGCGAGATGCGCCGCAACCGGCCAGAGGCGGCGCCAGAGAGACGCGTTGAACGATCAGCCAAAGCACACACGTCGGCGGCACAAAGGGCCGTCGCTGACCGCCCACCTGGCACTGAACCCGGGTGACCGCCTGACTCTGACGCTAGGAGCGCTGGACGGCGACGGTGAGACAGTCGTGATGGTGGAGGGCGCGCCGGTCAGCGTCGCAGGCGGCCTCCCAGGCGAGCAGGTGATCGCGGAGGTCATCCGCGTGTTCCCGGAACGGGTCGCCGCAAAAGTCGTCGACGTTGTCGTGGCGGCGCCGGACCGCGTCCAGCCGCCATGCCCTTATTACCTCAGTTGCACCGGCTGCCAGCTCCAGCACGTCTCGTATCAGCGCCAGTTGGAGATCAAGCGGGAACTAGTGGCGCAGGAGCTGGCGAAACATGCCGGGCTTGCTGGCGTGCTGGTCCTCCCGACTCTGCCCAGCCCGCGGCAGCTCTCGTACCGGAACCACGCACGCTTCACGGTGACGAAGGCCGGGCCAGGGGCTGGCGAGGTGGGGTTCGTCAGCGCCACGACCCGCCGCTCCCTCAGGATTGACCGTTGCCTCCTGATGGACGACCGCATCAACTCCGCCCTCACTGCAATGCAGTCCCGGCTCAAGGGCATGAGCCAGCTTTCGGTGCGCGTTGGGGAGCCTGGCGCCGGGCCAGACAGCATGCTTATTCAGCCCAGGCTGATCGACCCGGCAGTGCCGTTGCAGTCCGGCCAGACGCACGTTGTCGAGGAAGTGCTTGGCCGGCGGTTCCGAGTGGCGGGGTCGTCCTTTTTTCAGGTGAACACCGAGCAGCTTGCCAACGTCGTCTCGCTCCTGACCAGCCGGCTCGCTCTGACCGGCGCGGAGACGGTTGTCGACGCCTATTGCGGAGTCGGCACGTTTGCCGTGCTGCTTGCCCCATACGCGCGCAGAGTCATCGGCATCGAGGACTCTGCGTCCGCGGTCGATGACGCGCGTGCCAATGCAACCGGGCTTGCGAACGTCGAGTTCATCCAGGGCAGGGCCGAAGATGTGCTGGCCGGGCTGACTGAGACCGTCGACGCGGTCGTTCTCGACCCTCCCCGCGCCGGCTGCCACCCGGGGACGCTCGACTCCGTGTGCCTGCTGCGGCCTCGCCGCCTGGCGCTTGTCTCGTGCGAGCCAGTGTCGCTGGCGCGAGACCTGGCGCGCCTGTGCGTTGGGCCGTTTATCCTTGAGAGCGTGCAGCCAGTGGACATGTTCCCTCAGACCCGTCACGTCGAGGCTGTGGGGTTCCTGCGGCTTGCGTAGTCGGCGAGGGCGCGTGTTGATTTGACCAGGCAGTCCTCGCAAACGGCCCGCCTGCCCCTCAGAGCGCGGCTGGTCCTCGCCTCGGCGTCGCCTCGCAGGGCCGAGATACTCGCCGGGGCCGGGCTTCCGTTCGAGGCGCTGGCATCGTCTGTAGACGAAGAGGCGATGGCGGGGGGCCTTCGTCCTGATGAGCTGGCGATGACTCTGGCAGAGGCTAAGGCGCTGGCAGTGGCGGCCATGCGACCGGGGTGCGTAGTGCTGGGAGCGGATACGGTTGTGGCGCTCGACGGTCAGCTCATCGGGAAGCCGCGGGACGAGCGCGAGGCGACTGCCATGCTGGACCGCCTCCGCGGACGCCAGCACCATGTCATCACCGGGGTCGCGCTTTCGTGGCGAGGTGCGCTCACAAGCGGGGTTGAGTCGACCGCTGTGACCATGCGGCGGTACACAGAGCACGAGGTCCGGGACTATGTCGCCAGCGGCTCGCCCCTCGACAAGGCGGGCGCATACGGGATCCAGGACAGGCCGTTCGCACCCGTCGCCGACTATTGGGGGTGCTACTTGAACGTTGTCGGGTTGCCGTTGTGCCTCACAGGGCGGCTCTTGCGCGAGGCCGAGGTCCAGTCTTCTGTCCACGCTCCGCTGGCATGCTCCGGCCACACGCCCGGCAACGGGCTGGAGGGAAGCGGGTGAACTTTTTCGGCATAGGCGGGCTCGAGCTGGCGCTGGTGGCGCTGGCGGCGTTCCTGTTGCTGGGTCCCAAGGGCATCGCCGACGGCGCGAAGACCATCGCCAAGATCGCACGCGAGCTCAGGGCGCAGCGAGATGAGCTCGCAGGGATTGTGCAGCGCGCAGCCGACGAAGAGGCCGACGAGCAGACCGCCCGCAACGCGCCGCCGCCGCCCGAAGGCGCAGTGGCCCGGCTTCCGGACAAGGGCGGGCCCGGCGAAGCGCCGGCGCCGGCCGCGCCGCAGACCGAAAGGCCCGTGGCTCCCTCGCCCTCCCCCGATAGGGACGCACGGACGTGAAGGACCGGCCAAGACCGGTCAGGGAGCACTTCAGGGAACTCCGTCGGCGGCTCACGTGGTCAGCGGGGTTCCTTGCTGCAACGACCGCTTTCGCGTTCGTGTTCTGGCAGGAAATCTTCGAGGTGCTGCTCATCCCCGCCGGCGACGCCCTGAACCCGGAGACGGGCGGGAAGCTGGTGTTCACGAGCATCACCGAGGCCTGGGGCATAGTCGCCAAAGTCGGCGTCATTGTCGGGCTCATCCTCGGGATGCCCTTCTTCCTGCTGCAGGCGGTCCTGTTCATCCGCCCGGCCCTGAAGGTCAGCGAACGGAAAATGCTCTACTTGCTCCTGCCCGCCGGGATCACAGCGTTCGGGGCGGGCGTGGCATTCAGCTTCTTCGTGCTGCTGCCGCCTGCGATCAGTTTCCTGCTCCGGTTCGGTGCGCCTCTGTTCACGCCGCTGGTCACGGTCTCCGCTTACGTGAACCTGGTGATACTGCTTCTATTCTGGATGGGGCTTATCTTTGAGATGCCTATCGTGATGTTCTTCCTGGCCCGCCTGGGCGTCCTCCGATCGCGGATGCTCAGCCGCGGGCGACGGTGGGCGGTAGTCGCGGCGTTCTTGATGGGGGCGATCATCACGCCGACGTTCGACCCGGTGAACCAGCTCCTGGTCGCGGGCCCGATCATCGTCATGTACGAGATTGGGTTCTGGCTGACGAAGGTCGCAGAACGCCTGCGCGCACGGAAGGCCGCTCGGGTCGCCGGCTGAGGCAGACGGGTGACGCCCTGCCTGGGCCCTGGCGCCGGGGGACGGTGAGCCGGTCACTACCAGGTGTGAGTGGGTAGCCGGACCTTGCCCACACTAGTGTCCTGACTCCGTGGTCCTAGTGTCCCGTCTCCGAAGTCCTGAGCCCAATCCTTCATTCCCTCTCTCCTTGCGGGCGAGGGTTAGGGTGAGGGGTCAATTAGGAGTTCCATTTCGGCGTCGGGACACTTGAGCACGCATAGCAACCGGACGCGGGCCGACGAGTCAATAGCCGACTCGGACTGGGGATTCGGGCAGGCCTGAATGACAGGTCACCTGGAGCGTCAGGCGGACTTTTTGGTGTCCGACGGGGCTGCCGGTGCAGCAGGGGCCGAGGTCGCCATCGCGCCGTCCGGCTTCTCGGCGGCTGGCTTGTCTTCCTTGCCCGATATAGCGTCCTTGAACCCGCGGAAGGCCTTGCCCATGCCAGAGCCGATCTCGGAGAGCCGGCCTGCGCCAAATATCACAAGCACAATCAACAGGATCAGGAAGATCTCGAGTGGCCCCAGGCTCTTGAACATCGTCGTCCTCCGATCCGAAAGCGGCACATTGGTGTCAGGGCCAAGAATACGGGCCGGTGCGAAACAGTGTCAAACCCGAGTGCGTGAGGGACGGATGACGCCTAAGCTCCTCGCCGCCTGATTGGGGGCCATTTAAGGGCATGGTGAGCCGTTCGCCCTTCGACAGGCTCAGGGCGAACGGTCGGGCCGTATGGATCGGAAGGCGACTCCAGATCGGTTAGTGCCAACGGGTTGTGAAGCCAGGACTCCCCGGGGGACAACCCGCCACGGGGCCCCTCGACTAGCTCGGGGCAAGCGGGCGTGTGACTGCGTCCTGCGGCTACCCCAGATAGCGCCACACGGCGACAAGGCGGCTGAGCACCTGCACGCGCTCTGCGGGCACGATGATCGGCTTCATCTGGCTGTTGGCCGGCTGGAGGCGCACCTTGTCGCCGTCGGCGTAGAAATACTTCAGGGTCGTCTCGTCGTCAGGCGTGATGCGGACCGCGGCCATCTGCCCGTTGGCGACCTGGTCGGTCTGTTCCATGACCACGAGGTCTCCGTCACCGATCAGCGCGTCGATCATGGACGTGCCCTTGACGCGCAGTGCGTAGAGCTTCTCAGTCGCGCCGAACACGGCCTGGGGGAGGTCAATCAAGTCCTTGTCCTGGGTGTCTGACCAGGATTCTGCAGTCGGCAGCGGGAACGGCGTGCCTGCGGCAATGGCCCCGAGCAGCGGCACGGCGACCGTCTCGCGCCTGCGCCCGGCGTTCTTCCCCACCAGCTTCAGGCCGCGGGAAACGTCTGCGTCCCGGCTGAGCAGGCCTTCCCGTCCCAGCACTTCCAGGTTGTAGGCGACAACCGATGTTGAGCTCACCCGGCACCCATGTTGTATGTCGCGCACCGTTGGCGGGTAGCCGTGCTCGTCAGAAAAACTCTCTATGAACGAGATGATCTCCTGCTGGCGCTCGGAAAGTTTCTTGGCCACTTGCTTTATCCTCTGGGCGCGCCGGAGCGGCCCACTGCTGTTCCGGGCGCTCTGCGCTCGCTTTTCCCCCGAAGGCCAGCGGCGTGACTCGCACGGATGTTCTGGAAACTATCAGACCCCCGAAACGAGTGTCAATAGCGCGTGTCGCTAGGCCGTGGCCCGGTCAGCCTGCCTAGTGTCCCGTCTCCGATGTGGAGATCCCAGTTGACCCCTCACCCTGACCCTGTCCCGCAAGGGGAGAGGGAATGAAGGATTTGGCTCAGGAGTTCGGAGATGTGACACTAGCATCCGGCCTGCGCGCGGGCGTAGGTCGCCAGGCTGACCAGCCTGCCCGCCGGGTCGAACAGGCCTGCAATGTCCGGCTCACAGTTATTCCAGTACGGGTTGCCGAACGCGAATGAGTAACCGCCGGATTCGGGATGCACTTGGTTGGTATAAACGCGCACCTCTTGTCCGGGCCCGATTGTGCCTGCGGGGAATGTGAACACCCGCGCGGGGGGCTGCTCGGATATGTCGGTCAGCTTCCACCCGGCCAAGTTGACTGCCGCACCAGA
>CAYWBD010000018.1:0-5758 GCA_964456315.1 uncultured Thermoflexus sp. | reverse complement strand
GCCTGCTTGAACGTCCAGCGCTTTTCCGGGTTGTCCGGCAGGTGGAACGTGCCGCCGTTGTACTCGACCGCGGACGGCTGGACGCCCCACTTTTGGGCGACTTTCTCCTTCATCTGGCGCAATACGTCCTGGCCCGCCTTGTGGATGGCGTCTGAGCAGGCGCGGGTGACCCGGGAGCCTGCGCTGGACCCGGTGTAGGGGACCTGGTCTGTGTTGCCGACGGTCACGTGGACATCGTCCGGCGTGACGCCGAGCGTCTCTGCGGCGATCTGCGCGAGGCCGGTGCGAACGCCTGACAGGTCCACGTTGCCGGCCACAAGCTCAACTGACCCGTCCTGGTTCACCATGATGCGCACGCTGGAGACCTCGATGCCGCACGGCCACCAGCCGATGCCCAGCCCCCTGCCCCGTGGCCAGCCGCGCGGGGACGGCGCGATGGGCGTTGTCCAGTGCGGGTGGCGCTGAGCGGCCTGCAACATCTCCACGATGCCCAGGCGGTTGTACGTGATGTCATCGACACTCTTGTCGCCGGTCTTGGAGGCGTTCCTGAGGCGGAACTCGATCGGCTCGATGTTCAACTTGCGTGCCAGCTCGTCAATGACGCTCTCGATGCAGAAGGACGAGACAGTTGCGCCAGGTGCACGGTAGGCGGCGACGCGCGGGGTGTTCGTGACGACGTCGTAGGCGTCGACGCGGGCGTGCTCGGGCTGGTAGCAGGCGAAGATGGTCTGGAGGCCACGGATCACCGGCGCGCCCGGGAATGCGCCGGCGGCGAACACGATGCGCGCCTGTCCGGCCTTGATCTTGCCGTCTTTGGATGCGCCCACCTTGAGCGTGACGACCGCGGCCGCGCCCGGGCCGGTGGCCTGGAGGACCTCGGTGCGGTTGAGGATGATCCTGACGGGCCGGCCCGCCTTGCGGGAAAGGAGCGCCGCGACCGGCGACACGCGCGGCACGAGCTTGCCCCCGAACGCACCGCCGACCTCCAGCGGGATGACTGTGATGCGGCCCTGATCGATGCCGAGCAGGTTCGCCAGCCCGCCGCGCAGAGCGAACGCGCCCTGAGTGTTGCCCCAGACGGTGAGGCGGCCGTCTGGCTGCCAGGACGCGGTCTCTGCCTCGGGCTCAATGTAGCCCTGGTGGACGATCGAGGTCCTGAACGTGCGTTCGACGATGACGTCCGACTCTCTGAAGCCCTGCTCCACGTCTCCGCGCTGGGCCTCGAGGTGGGTCGAGATGTTCGAGGGCCGTTCGGCCTTGCCCGAGAGTGAGCGGGCGATGAGGCCCTCGTGCAGGAGCGGCGCAGTGGGTGACATGGCCTCGATGGGGTCGGTGACGGGCAGGAGGACCTCGTAGTCCACCTTGACCAGCTCCGCGGCCCGGTCAGCGATGTGCTGGTCAATGGCAGCCACCGCGGCGACGGGGTGGCCCTGGAAGAGCACCTTGCGGCGCGCCATGACCAGGTTGGCGAGGTAGGTGATGCCGATTTCGACCTCGCCGGTGTCGACGTCGCCAGAGACGGCGGGCGGGAAGTCTGCGGCTGTGACGACGGACATTACGCCGGGCAGCTTTTCGGCCTCCGAGGTGTCTATCCTGACGATGCGGGCGTGCGCGTGCGGGCTGCGGACGAACTTGCCAAATAGGAGGCCAGGCGGGGCGTAGTCGGCGCCGAACTGGGCAGTGCCGACGACTTTTTCGTAACCGTCCACCTTGTCGTAGCGGCGGCCGAAGTTTGGCTGCGGCCCCGTGAGGTCGCCCCCGGCCCGCCCGCCTTGAGCCTGCCCATCAGCCCGTTCGCCCTGAGAGCGCCCACCAACCTGCTCGCCCTGAGATTGTCGAAGGGCCCCGTCCCCGGCCTGTGAGCGTTCCGGCGTCGTCACCATGATCCGATCTCCTGTGTGCAGCGGTGAATGCACGGGCAGACCGCGTTTAGAAGTCCCTGGTCCGGTTCGCGCTAGCCCGCGTCCGCCAGTCCCGCCCGCCCGTCTGGCCCTAACGTACCAAACCGGCGGCCATGGGCGCGCTGTTTGTCATTCTGAGGCCGAAGGCCGAAGAATCTTTTTTCGTCTTGGTCTGTGCGCTAAGGAGGCCAGAGAAAAGAGAGATCCTTCGACTCCGGCCCTGCGGGCCTCCGCTCAGGATGACATAGCTGCGGTCGGGGCAACACCGTCGCGGTCGGGGTGACATGGTCGTGGGCTAAATCATTCAGGTCAGGTGGTTACCTACCCAGCCGAAACGACTTCAGGGTGGCCCATTTGCCGCCGTGGGCCGGGCCGGTCCGTGCGACAAGGGCGACCTCCTCGCCCCTGAACCCTGCGCCAAGGTCAAGTTTGCGGCCCAGCCGCTCGGCCTGCGCCATGTTCTCGGGAGGGCACTCCTGCCACAGCGTCAGGTGCGGGGCGTACCCGTGCTCTGCGTAGCCGTAGGCGTCAGTCACGAGCGGAATGAGCGCGTCGGTCAGCGTTTCATGCAGGCGCACGAGGTCTGTGGTCCTGGTGACCTGGAAGCTCGCCCAGTCGTTGCCGAGATGCAGGCCGGTGCCGTCGAACCTGACTTCAACCGGGCCGCACAGCCGGGCGGCGTCAGCGAAGACGGCCTTGACAGCGTCGAGGGACGGCGGGTCGCAGAACGTGCCCATGACGGTCACGTGGGCAGGCAGCGTCGCACGACGCGGCTTGATGGCGCCGCGCAATTCGGCCACCGCCTTAACTTGCTCCGGCCCTGCGAACAGGACGCCCGCGTACACGCTGTGGCCGAAGCGGTCGTTGGGGCGATCAGATGCGTCAATGGGCATGCGGACCAGCCTCCATTCGGGCGCGGCAAGCAGCGCCCCCACCCAGCCGGGCGCAGCAAGCAGCACCCCTACTCAGGCGGGCGCAACAGGCAGCACCCCTACTATCGCCTTCCTCGGAGCCGAAGCAGAATGAGCCGCCAGAACGCCTCGATGACGATGCCGAGCGACATTTTGGACTTGCCTAGCTTGCGGTCCGTGAACTGGTACGGGTGCTCGACCACCCGCAGACCGGCCCGCTGGCAGGTGTAGGCGATCTCTGCCTGGAACCCGTACCCGGCAAGCCTGAGCCTGTCGAGCCCGATGGTCTCCAGGGCGCTGCGCCGGAAGGCCTTGAACCCGGACGTGGCGTCCTTAACCCGCAGGCCCATGATCAGCCTGATGCCCCGGTTGCCCCACGCGCTGGTCAGCTTGCGCATCAGGCCCCAGGACGGGTCAGTGCCGCCGCCCCTGGCATATCGAGAGCCGGTAGCCACGTCCGCAGTGTCGAGCAAGGCCAACATGTTCGGGACCTCTGACGGCGGGTGGGAGAGGTCGGCATCCATCTCCACGATGCGTTCGGCGCCGGCGTCAAGGGCCGCCCGGAAGCCTGCGAGGTAGGCCTTCCCGAGGCCCTGCTTGCCCGCCCTGTGCAGGACTATGACGCGGCCCGGGCGGGCAGCCGACAGCCGGTCGGCGATGTCCCCGGTGCCGTCAGGGGAGGCGTCGTCAACGATCACGAAGCCAAGGCCGGGCACGTCCAGCGCGTCCAGTTGTCCAACTATCTGGGCCAGGTTCTCGGCCTCGTTGTAAGTGGGTATGACGACGGCGACACGGATGGGCGCGATTTGCTCTGCGCGCCCTGAGCCGGGCTCAGGGCGAACGGGCGCGGCCGATTGGTTCCGGCCGGGGCGGCTGGCGGTTGGCGGGCCTGCGCTCACTTTCGGCGCTCCAGGCCGCGGTAGCGGCCAAGCAGAGAGTTGCACCGGATGCGCAGCACGTCACCGAACGCCGTCAGGCCCTTGAGCATGCTGACCCGGCTGTCGGAGTTGTGAAGCCAGTCGATCGGCACCTCTCCGATGGTGAACCCGGCGCGGCGTGCCAGCATCAGCACCTCGACATCGAACGCGAAGCCCGGCATCCGCTGGTGCGGGAACAGGGCCGTGGCCGACTGCGCGCTGAAGAGTTTGAACCCGCACTGCGTGTCCTGGATGCCAGACACCGCGATGAGCCGGACCAGGTAGTTAAACAGCCGCCCGATGATGTGGCGACGTGCCGGCTCCCCGATGCGGCGCGCTCCCGCCGCCTCCCGGGAGCCAATCGAGATGTCGTACCTGGGCTTGCCCCCCTCCCCCGGGAAAAACCGGGCAAGGTGCTCGGGCGGCATGGACAGGTCAGCGTCGCAGAGGAACCGCCACTCGCCCTGTGCCGCGAGCATGCCCCGTTTGACGGCCGCGCCTTTGCCGGCGTGCGGGGCGTTCAGCAGCTTCACGCGCGTATCGCCCCTCGCCAGGCCCTCGACGACCTGGGCGGTGCGGTCCGCGCTGCCGTCGTTCACGACGATGATGTCCCAGGCGTAGGGCTGGGACGTGAGGTGGGCGACAAGCTTGTGAACCGTCCCCGCGATGCGAGACTCCTCGTTGAACGCGGGGATGATGACGGAGAGGTAGGGGGTAGACACGGGTTCAGCCGCCGTGTGCCAGCAGCGGCGGCCTGGGCACACTGGCGAAAAGGGCAGCCGGCGGCGCGTGTGTCGGCGTCATTCGCCCGGCTTCTCGAGGTCAAACGCGCTGTGGATCGCCTGGGCCGCGGCCTGGACCTGCTCCCGCCTGACGAGGCAGGTGATGCGGATCTCAGAGGTCGTGACCATTTCGATGTTGACCCCCGCGCTGGCCAGGGCGCGGAACATCTTCGCAGCGTACCCGGGCCCGTTCTGCATGCCGGTACCGACGATGCTCACCTTCGCCAGGCCGTTCTGCGCCAGCACCCCGGAGTGCTTTATCTCGCTGTTCTTCTCGGTGATCTCCCTGGAGCGCTGGAAGTCTGACTCAGACACGGTGAACGTCATGTCCGTGACGCCGTGCTGGGAGACGTTCTGGACGATGACGTCAACGCTGATGCCTGCCGCGGCCAGCGGCTCAAATATTGCCGCGGCAATCCCCGGCCGGTCCTGCACCCCGCTGACCGTGATCTTGGCGACATTGCGGTCCACCGCGATGCCGGTTACCGCCTTGCGGACCTCCATCTTGTTGTCTCCTCCGTGGATAAGCGTGCCAGGAGAGTCAGAGAACGTGGACGTGACCAGGACCAGCACGCCGTAGACTGCCGCCAACTCTATCGACCGCGGGTTCATTTTCGCACCGAGCATGGCCATTTCGAGCATCTCCTCGTAGCCGACCTCGCGCAGCAATCGGGCCTGCGGGACGAGGCGCGGGTCGGTGGTGTAGATGCCGTCCACGTCTGTGTAGATCTCACAGAGGCTGGCCCCGAGCGCGGCGGCGAGGGCCACCGCCGTGGTGTCTGAGCCGCCCCGGCCAAGGGTGGTCACGTCTCCGGTCTCCGCCAGGCCCTGGAACCCGGCGACGATCACGATGCGGCCGGCGTCCAACTCACGGTGCAGGCGCGCGGTGTCTATGGCGGCGATGCGCGCCGAGCCGTGCGTGGAGTCGGTCTGGATGCCCGCCTGTGTGCCGCTCAGGCTGACTACGTCATAGCCGCGGGCCTTGATCGCCATGGCCAGCAAGGTCGAGCTCACAAGCTCACCGGTAGACAGCAGCGTGTCCATCTCACGCGGGTCCGGCGAGGCGTTGGGCCCCACGACGTCGGTCGCGAGTTTGATCAGCTCGTCGGTGGTGTCGCCCATGGCAGAGACGACGACAATGAGGTCTACTTCCTGGTCGCGCCGCCGGCAGATGCGGTCTGCCACACGGCCGACCTTCTGCGCGTCGGCGACAGAGCTGCCGCCGTATTTCTGGACGATGGTCTGCC
>CAYWBD010000017.1:0-4663 GCA_964456315.1 uncultured Thermoflexus sp. | reverse complement strand
GGCTCCGCCCCGGGGGCCCGGTGAGCGCTGGCGGCTGAAGTTGCCAGACCGCCATCACGGCGCTCGTACCGGCGGGTGGTCTCACATCCCGGCCTGGTAGACCTCTGTGTGCGGACGGGAGGCGAACCAGCCAAACCAGAAGGCGATGTAGCCCGGGATGCGATCGAGCATGGCTGCGGTGTCGTCGTCCTTCATCACGAGGGCATCGTCTCTGGCAAGCCAGGTCGCGCCTGCCTCATCTGTGAGTTCGCCAGCCATGGCGCCCAGAGCAAAGGTGTGGCCGCCCCGGAGGTAGGCCCGTGCGTCCCGGCCTGAGCGGTCCGCTACCACGACGATGGCCCTGCCGCCGACCAGGTCATTCACGATGCGCTCCCGGGCCAGCACGTCAGCCGGGTATGCCTTCGCTGCGGCACCGATCTCCAGGCCGAACACGTCTGACTTGGGGGGCAGGGCGCCGGACTGGAGGTACGGCGGGAACATCAGGTCTGACGAGGCGTAGTACTCGAAGTACTGAGAGCCTGGAGTCCCGGGCTTCTCGTAGGTGTACCGGAACCCGGTCCGCTGCGACAGCACCGTGGTGTCAGGGTGCTCAGAGAGCCAGCCAGCCCACGTCGTCACCGTCACGGGCAGGAGCTTGAGGCGCAGGCCGCTGAAAGCCAGCTTGCCGATCACCGGCTCTCCGGTCAGCGTTTGCCACAGCGTCTGGGTCTTCCGATCATACATCAGCTTGTTGCTCTGGAAGAGGTAACCGGATGTGCCAAACGTCCAGCGTTCACCGGCTATTTCGGCGTCGTACACGACGCCCGAGTTGCAGAGGGTTCACAAGATGACGGCGACCGGCTTTCCTCCGATGACATCGTTGGCCAGCTCGTGCACGTTCATGAACCGCTTCGGGTAGGCGCGGGCCTCGCCGTTGACGACGATGCCAAGGACGGTCTCGTCCGGCTCAAGGTAGTCAGCTTCCCGGCCTGTCACGACAGGCGGGTCTTCGAGAGGACGGATGCCGTCCCTGGCGACGCCGCCCCACTGCACAGCCCACATCGGCACGCGCGCAGGCACGCCGTCGTAGAGAAACTCGCCAAGCCCCGGCGCCAGGGACCCGTAGACGTGTCCTTTCCACCCGTCGTAGCCCTCCACCGCAGCGACCTCGGGGTGGCGCCCGAGCCAGCGGTACCAGCCGGCGACGGACTTATGGCCTCCGCCGTAGGTCTCTCCCGTGAGCTTGTGGAGCGCCCCGCCCACCGCGGCCTCCGAGGCCTCATCGAACGTGAAGCCTGCGACCTCGATGAGCGCTGCTATCAGTCCCTTGTGCCCCAAGTCGCCCGCGTCCCTGACCGCCTCGAGGTTGAAGCCGCTTTCGTAGGTCCACATCTGCCACATCAGGGCCGCCGCACGCCGGTCCGTTCCGGTGGCAGGCGGGCGTGGTGTAACAGTCGGCTGCGGGGTCAGCAGGACTGCAGGTGTGACCAGGAACGGTGCGCTGCGCGTCGCGTCTTGTACGGGAGACGCAGCGGGCGGCGCATCCGGCGTGCCGGGGCCGCCTGGGTCCCCGCAGGCGGCGCCGGCTAGGGCCACAGCCAAGATGACCAAACGCGCTGTGTGCAAAGCCCTCGGTCCCCGTGTTCCTGACCCTGGCGCCGGTTGCATCAGGCTCACCGTAAGCGGCGACTGTAGGGAAGGGCAGGCCCCAATGCTTTCGCTTCGCTTACGTGTTCATGTCCACTACGGTCCCTCTCCGGTACCCGGGAGGGCCCCGGTCGATCGCCGGGGTTGGAACACGACACAGGCTAACTCGGTCTGGACCGGTCACCGCCAGACCACGGGGCGGACATCATCGCAGCACATGATGGTGCGAGGGGGCATTGCAGCGGCTCTCACGTCGTCGCGTCTGCCTAGCTCGTCCCGCTGGCTGAGCGCCCCAGCCCGGAGTGAGTCGACTGGCGAGGGCCTGCAAGGGGCTTTGAGAAGCTGGGGCCAGGGCGGCGCCCCGGAGTTCCGCGGTGATGCGGCCCGGCGTCAGGTCCCGCGACCAGGCAGGCCGCCGGGCGCTCCTCCTTCCGGGGGGCACCCGGCCTCACCCTGGCTCTGATAGGGCGGCAATGCGGGCGGCCTCCCGGCGGAGCGGACCCGCCGCGCCCGGAGCTCTGCTTCGTCATGAAGGGCGAGCTGACGCCTGATCTCCCGGGCATGCTCCCGGAGCGAGCCCAGCCAGCTCTCGGGCTCCGCCAAGTGCAACGCCCAGCATTCCAGGTCGAATTGCAGGACAGAGACCTTCCTGCCAGGCCGCTCCGACCTTCGTGGCTACGCCCCGCATCCCTGGCTTGAACGGGTACACGTCGATGCTGGCATCTACCGTGAGGTTCACGGCGACAGCCGCCTGCGTTTCGCCGTCCCGGTCAGACCAGTCCAGCGCGGCTGCCAGAAGCGCGAACAGCGCCGCCAGGCCAACTATCAGCAGGGACCGGACGTGAAAGTAGTAGGAATGTCGTGGACCAAGTCATGAGCAAGGACTGGTCTAGGGTGCACGATTGCGAGGTAGCGCCAGTCTCTGCGTGATACCGGACGTTGAGATAGGAGCTGTCCTGGTCCAGCATTGCACCCATGAAACGGCCATCCAGAGCGCGGCGATGCGGTTGGAGTTGATCGGGTTCGTGTGCGCCGAGGCGTGAGGGCCAAACTCGGTGATCGCCTTCTCCATGGACGGGACCTTTCCCGGGGTTACGAGCGGTTGTGGTTGAACACGGCCGGGAAGCAATAGACGTACCTTATGCGCGACAACCCCCTGCTGCTGGCGGTCCCCGCCGCGGTCCTTGTGGCCGGGATCATCGTCACGATCGGCGCCGTGAGCCCCGGAGGGTTCCTCGAGGGGTTAGTGTAAGAGGGCACCCGGAGGTCGTGACACCTCGGCCTCATGCGCGTCCTCGCGCGAGAGGCTGCACCAGGCGGAACTCTCCGCGCGTGCGCGTACAGCGGGCCTTGTGGCCCTCGCACACCCCTTTGCTTCAGAGATCAACGGCACGGCCCGCGAATCGCGTCCAGACAGGCCCCGGGTGCGCGGCGGCGAAATACGACGCGACCTTCGGGGCCTGGCCACGGCGGTTCGAATTCCGCTCCTCCGCTAGAGAACGCGGCGACCAACACAGAGGCGAGCCTGTCATGGCTCGCCTCTGTGTTTCCTGGAGTGCCTGGTCCGCCTGCTGGCAGCTATGGCGTCGTGATGACCAGCCGCCAGAAGCCTGTGATATCAGGCTCCCGGACGTCCGGTCCCGTCGGGCCCTGTCCCCAGAAGAAGTCGTTGAAGTTGTTTAGTCCGCCGGGGCCGATAGTGCCCATCACGACCGACTGCACGCCGCTGGGCTGCTGTTCGAGGGCCGCCTGGTGCCAGGCCGCCCGGACCGGGATGGGAGGCAACTCGATAAGGCCCGGGATGATCTTCCTGCCCATTTGCCAGTCAGCAAAGCGGTTGCCGAAGCCTGACCAGTCGTAGGCATTGGTCTGGAACCCGAGCAGGAGGTGGAGGCCGTCGAAGTCCGGGCCCCACCGCTGCGCCCAGCTCAGCCCGTCCTGCGTCTGCCTGAGCACCTGGCAAGAAAGGAGCGCCAGCCATTCGAGGTCGTTGTCGCCCCAGTCGCCGTTCGGGCTGACGCGAGGGTCGGTGTAGACGATCGAGCCGTCGTTGACGTTGGACTCGAAGGTGAAGCCGCCGCCCCAGCCGTGACCGCAGTAGAAGGTCTCGTCCACGTTGTCCACCATCTGGTTGTGGTCGGAGCTGTCCTTGAAGTCCCGCTCCCAGGCGCTCTGGCCGGTCCAGTGGAAGCGTTTGAAAGCCTCGTCGTCCATCCGGTTCGAGTAGCCGTTGACATTGCCCGAGCACATGTCGGACACGGCGCGCTCGATGCCGAAGTCCGTCACGCCGCCGACGTTGAGCGGGCTTGCTGAGAACTTCAGCCCGGACCCGGCTGGCGACCGAGAGCCCTCATAGAACTTCTGCCCGGACCCGGCTTGCACAAGAGTGCCGTCATCAGACAGCATCAGGAGACCGGACAGGCTCAGGCTGATCATTTCCGTGTCGAACACCTGAATGCCGTTGGCGTCAACGACTGTCACCCTGAGCAAGTCGGTGTTCAGCACGACCTGCTGGTCTCCGCCCGCGTTGCGGGGGTCAGGGAAGTAACTGACGGCAGGTCCCGACTGGCCGCTCAGGTCCGCGTTCATCGAGGTCCAGTGGTAGCTGTACGGCGGACGCCCGCCGACGACGGTCGCGGTCGCGGAGACCTCCTCGCCGTCGAAAGCCCCGGACAGGCTGACCATAGGCACGAGCGCCGGGTCATCCACCGCGGGGATGAGGTTCTGGAGCACGTTGGCGCTCTGGTTGCCGAGCCGCCCGCCGAGCTGTGTCGTGCCCATGCAGTCGTAGTGAGGCAGGAGCAGGTTTGCGCCCAGCGCAAGGTCAGGCGCGAAGTAGGCGAGCGTGGGCGTGAACACGGTGGGCGCGCCCGGGAACAGCGCGTTGCACTTCTCCTTGGCCATGCCCATCGGGATGACCGGCATATCGGCGCCCTGGGAGAACTGGTGCGCAGCATGGTAGAGCTGGGTCACCTGCCCGGCCGGGCTGAAGGCGACGTTGAACTGCGCCCCGGGGCCGACCATCGGGAAGCCGCGG
>CAYWBD010000016.1:0-10364 GCA_964456315.1 uncultured Thermoflexus sp. | reverse complement strand
TTTATCTCACCGCGGCGTTGTGCGTCACGGATGAACTCCTGGAACCGCGCCGCGATATCGTTCGGCACGCCGCCAGGCTCCTGCCCCTGCGCCTTGCGCCTGGAGCTTTCCGCCCAAATGTGGGTCCACATGGCGGCGCGGGCGCGGCCCGAAGCTACGTCCATGTGGCCGAAAAAGGCGTCTCCGAGCGCCCCCAGCGCCTCGGCGGTGCTCTTCCCGCGGATAGCGTCGTCAAACAGCGCGGCGTCGTAGCTCGCGGTTTCCTCGCAGATCGCGCTGATGATGTCGTCCTTGCTGGCGAAATAGCGGTAGACGGCGCCTGGGCTCATCTCGGCCTCCGCGCAGATGTCCGACATCGAGGTCATATGGAAGCCCTGGCGGGCGAAGCACTGCACCGCAGCGTCCAGGACCTGCTGCCTGCGCGCTGCGAGGTGTTCCGCTGAGACTTTGGGCGCCATGGAGTTCCCTTGTTGAACCCGCTGGTGCGGGCTAACATCGAGCGAACGTTCGTTTTTATATCACTGCATGCTGAAGCCTGTCAAGCCCCCCTTTCTACTGAGGCCGCCGCTCTGGGCCGGCGTGGCCCTCGACAGTCCCAGGGCGAGCGGCGCGGCTAACCCCTCTCCCTGGGAGGGAGAGGGCGAGGGTGAGGGTTGAAGGCCCACCTGGAACGGCGCCCCTCGACTACGCTCGGGGCGACCGGCGCGGAGGGCGCGGCCTGTTACACGCCTGTAACACCGCGCTTTGCCGTGCCGCCCTGTCGCCGGTAGCATGGGGCCGTTGTTGCGGGCAGAGCTATATTCAGCCTCCGCCCGCCCGCCTTAGCTGCACGAGGTCCAGTCCCCATGCCTGCTCCCTCCTACAAGTTCTACAAGGCTGAATACATCTGGACCGACGGCTCCCAGCCGACGCACAAGCTGCGCTCGAAGACCAAGGTCGTCCCCGTCGGGCAGGAGCCGCCCATCTGGGGCTTCGACGGCTCAAGCACGCAGCAGGCCACTGGAGACCGCTCTGACTGTGTGTTGCAGCCGGTGTTCAAGGTCCCGGACCCCATCCGCGGCGACCCGCACGTCCTGGTGATGTGCGAGGTCATGCTGGTGGACGGCAGCCCGCACCCCACGAACACCCGCGCCGCCTGCCGCGAGATGGCCAAGAAGTACGCGAACCAAGACATGTGGTTCGGCCTCGAACAGGAGTACACGTTTTTCGACGGCATCAAGCCGCTTGGCTGGCCCGACCACGGCTTCCCTGCCCCGCAGGGCGGCTATTACTGCGGCGTCGGCGCCGATGAGGTGTTTGGCCGCCCGGTGGTCGAGGCGCACCTGGAGAACTGCCTGAAGGCGGGCCTGAAGATCTCCGGCATCAACGCCGAGGTCATGCCCGGCCAGTGGGAGTTCCAGGTCGGCCCCGTGAACTCGCCCGAGGTCTCTGACCAGCTCTGGCTGGCGCGCTGGCTCCTGTATCGCACGGCTGAGGACTTCCCGACATCGTCAGGCCGCCGCGTCTCGGCCACCCTCGACCCCAAGCCGGTCAAGGGCGACTGGAACGGGGCCGGCTGCCACACGAACTTCTCGACGAAGCTGATGCGTCAGGACTACAACGCCTGCGTCGCCGCCGCAGAGGCCCTCAAGCCCCGCCACGACCTCCACATCGCCAACTACGGGCACCGCATCGAGGAGCGACTGACCGGGCACCACGAGACGGCGTCGTACAAGACGTATTTCTACGGCGTGTCGCACCGCGGGGCATCGGTGCGCATCCCGTGGCAGGTGGCCAAGGACAAAAAGGGCTACATCGAGGACCGGCGCCCCAACGCCAACATGGACCCCTACGTCGTCACCCGGCTCATCTTGGAGACCGTGTGCGGCGCGGTGGAGGGTGAGCTCGGGGCCGACGGCGCACCGCCCGCGAAGGTGCCGGCGATGGCCGGGGCCGCCCGCAAGAAGTAGGGGCAGCCCAAACGCGGGAATGGGCGCATGGGCTTTGCTGAGGGCATGCCCTGGCCCATGTCATTCTGAGGCGGAATTGGCCGAAGAATCTCGTATTCGCTCTACGCGGAGCGTGGAACGGGATTCTTCGCTACGTGCTCCGCACTCCGCTCAGAATGACACAGCGGCGCCGCCTGTTCGCCCTTCGACAGGCTCAGGGCGAACGGGCAAACGGCGCCATTTCGCACGCCACGCCAGCGCCGCCGTCCCGCCCGCACAACGGCGATACACCGCTCCGTCCATTCAGCCGTACCGCCCTCACGGCGGCGACACGCCGCGCATACCAACCGGCGCGCCCTGTGTTCTACCCTCAGATAGGCAGCCGATCTGCGGCGGCCACCGAGGGACGCCACGATGGACAAACTCGCTCGCCCAGACCGGACGGACACAGTCGCTCGCCCGGACCTGACGGGCACAGTCGGCCGACCGGAGCTAGTCGAGCTTGGCTACCCGCGCCCGGGGCCGTGCCTGTCGGTCTTCATGCCGGCAGAATCGGCCGGCACGCAGGTGCACCAGGACGAGGTGCGCCTCAAGCACCTGTTCAAGAAGGGCGAGGCGTTGCTCGCGGCGCGGGGCATCCCCAGCGCCGACGCTAGGCGGGTCACGTCGTCAGCAGAGACGCTGGTCGCAGACGCCGGGCTTTGGGGCCGCAAGGGCGGCAGCATAGCGGTGTTCCTCGCGCCTGACTATTTCAAGGGCTTCCGGGTGCCGCTCGCCCTGCAGGAGTCGGTCGTCGTCGCGCCGCGGCTCATAACCCGATCGCTGCTCCCGCTGCTCGCCCGGGAGCAGCCGTTCTTCCTGCTCATGCTCAGCCGCGGCCAGGCAGCGCTCTTGCGGGTTGCGGGGGACGACGTGCACCCGGTCCAGGTCCCTCGCATGCCGCCCTCCCTGCGGGATGCCACGCAGCTCGACGACCAGCAGCAGTTCCTCACGTCCCACGCGTCCGGGTCGAGCCCGTCAGGCGCCGGCGGGCAGATGCACCACGGCCACGGGTCGGCCCGCGACGCACGCGCCACAGCGACCACGGCCTTCTTGCGCGAAGTTGACGCTGCGGTCGCAGCGCACTTGCGACAGGCACGCCTGCCGGTCGTCCTGGCGGCGGCAGACGAGGTCGCCTCGCAGTTCCGGCGGATAGCGACGACGCCCCTGTTGAAAGAGGGGGTTGCTGGCGGCGAGCACGCCAACCGGAGCTCGCTCGCCGGGCTGGCCAGGGGGGTGGTGGCGCGCGCTTCGGAGCAGGAGGAGCGGGAGGCGCTGGCGCGGTTCGGCGAGATGGTCGGGCGAGGCCGTGTCGCCCGCCACCTGGAGGCGGCGCTTCAGGCGGCGCACGCCGGGCGGGTGCAGGAGCTGTTCGTCGCCGAGGACGCTGAGGCCTGGGGCGCCTTCGACCCTGCGGCCGGGCGTGCGACTGTCATGTCTGCGTCCGACGGGCAGTCGGACGATCTCCTGGACCTGGCTGCCACGCTCACGTTGCGAGAGGGCGGGCGCGTGTATCCGCTGCCAGCGAGCCGCGTGCCGGGCGATGTCGCCACGCCTGCCGCGGCGGTGCTCAGGGACAAGAAGTAGAGGCAGGACAGGTAGGCGCTGGCCCATTTCGACACGCCTGCCGCGGCGGTCTTGAGGGACCGGTAGGGCTTTCGTGGCCGACGCGCCACGCCTGTCGCGGCGGTCTTGAGGAACCGGTAGGGCTTTCGCGACCGACGCGCCACGCCCGCCGCGGCGGTCCTGAAGGACCGGTAGGCACCGGCCATGTCATTCTGAGGCCCGCAGGGCCGAAGAATCTCGCTCACGGAACGGCGCGCGAACTCAGCCAGCGGACGCCGCGCGGACTCGGTTCGGGGCGCGACGGGTCGTCGATTGAGCTGGATTCTTCGCTGCGTGCTCCGCACTCCGCTCAGAATGACATGTCGGCGGGCCGTCCGCCCTGAGCACCCTGAGCTTGTCGAAGGGCGAAGGGGCCTCACGCATCCCACCTCGCCATCTCGACCAGGGCACGGCCTATGCGCAGTCGCAGCGCCTCTGCGGACTCGGGTGTCCAGTCATAGAAGCCCTTGCCAGTCTTGATGCCCAGCTCGCCCTTGCGGACCTTGTCGCGCAAGATGGCCGGCACGTCCGTGGAGTTGTCGAGCGTTGGCGTGACAGGCGACGAGGACCGGGAGGCCAGATGCGCGCTCAGGAGCGTGCGCCGGGCGAACAGCCCGACTGACGGCAGCCTCCTGCCAAAGCTATCGCGCACCACTTCGTCCAGGTCCGGCGCGCTGATGACCCCCTTCTGAACCAGCGAGAGCGCTTCCCGGAACATGGCGAACTGGAGCCGGTTGCCAATGAACCCGAGCGCCTCTTTCTGCACTAGTGCAGGGCGCTTGCCCATGATCTCGAACACAGCGCGGGCTGTCGCCACAGTGGCGTCTGTGGTCTGCGGGCCGCGCACAAGCTCGACGGCCGGGAGCAGGTGCGGCGGGTTGAAGTAGTGCGCGACGGCTACCCTCCCGGGGCGATTTGTCGCGGACGCCAGCGCGCTCGGCAGGAACGTGGACGTGTTGCTCAGGATGATGGCATCGGCGGGCGCAGCAGCGTCCAGTTCGGCGAACAGGCGCCGCTTTAGGGCAAGGTCCTCGGACACGGCTTCGATCACCAGGTCGGCGGACGTAGCTGCCTGTGCTGGAGTCGAGGCTGGGCTCATCCTCAGCAAGGTCTCTTCGGTCTGTCCCGGCGACACCCTGCCCGCCTCCGCGAGCAGCTCCAGGCCTTTCCGGGCGCGCTCCGGCACCGATGCCAGGGCCGACGGCGATGGGTCCGTGTAGGTGACCTCGTAGCCGGCCGCGGCGAACTCCAGCGCGATGCCGTGGCCCATGAGCCCTGCGCCGATAACGGCGACGCGGTCGATGTCCGGGTGCTTCCTGAGCCCTCTCCCTGTGGGAGCGGGTACCTGCGCAGCGGGCGCGGGTGAGGGAGCCTGGATCCCTGCTTCCGCAGGGATGACGGCGGGACGGGACCCCTCGACAAGCTCGGGGCGCGCGGACGGCCCCCCGCTGGCGTCCCAGCGCGCCAACTCGACCAGCGTGCGGTCCATGCGAGCGCGCAGCTCCGCGGTCGACCCTGCGCTCCGCGCCGTCGCCGCCTGGGCAAACGAATTTTTCGCCAACGGCGGCGGGTCAGATGTCGCCCGGCTGATGTCCTTCCAGAGCTCCGCCCCGATTACGGACACCAGGTCCCACCCAATGAGCTCCCAGACCTGAAACGGTCCGGCGACGGCGAGGCGGCGCCCGAAGCCGTACTTGACCACATTGTCGACGTCGTCCGGAGTGGCGATGCCGGCGTCGACGATGGCCCGCGCCTCGCGCCCCAACGCGCTCTGGAGCCTGTTGCCCACGAAGCCGGGCAGCTCCTTGTCGATCACGACTGGCCGCTTGCCGATGCTCACGTACAGGGCGCGGGCGCGTTCGATCGTCTGGTCAGACGTGGCCGGGCCTCGGACCAGCTCCACCAGAGGCAGCAGGAACGGGGGGTCGAAGTAGTGCGCGACTGCCACACGCTCGGGGTGCGCGGCGCTGGCCGCCAGCTCGGACGGCATGAACGCAGAGGAGTTGGAAAGTAGCAGCGCGTCTTGACGGGCAGCCTGCCCGAGCGCGGCGAAGACCTGCTGCTTGAGTGCGAGGTCTTCGAAGACGGCTTCGACGACCACGTCTGCGTCGCGAACGGCAGCCTGCAGCGACCGCGCTGGCTCTATCCGCCCGACCGCCGCCGCCACGTCTTGTGCGCGCAGGCGGCCCGCCTCGACAAGCAGCTGCGCGCTCCTGCGCGCCCGGTCGGGCAGCGTCGCCAGCGTCGCCCCGTCGCTGTCGAAGACGCGCACCGGGTGGCCGGCGACGGCGAACTCAAGCGCGATGCCGTGCCCCATCAGGCCAGCGCCGATCACGGCGATGCGCTGAACGTCGCCGGCCACGGTCACACCGAGTAGGCGACCGAGCCGTCGGCCCGGAGCGGGATCTTCGTCAGGTCACGCGGCTCGTACTTGCTTTTCCTGAGCAGGGCCTCGTCCAGCTCGACGCCAATGCCCACCGCGTCTGACACCGGGATGACACCGCCTTTGCGCCTCCAGGCCGTCTTGAAGACCTTGTTGCCGGCCGCCTCATCACCCTTCGAGTACTCCTGGACCACGAAGTTGGGGACGCTGACATCTATCTGGCAGGCTGCCGCGGTCAGCACCGGGCCCAGGAAGTTGTGCGTGACCACCGCGCAGTGGTAGGACTCGGCAACCGCGGCGATCTTCTTGACGTGGGTGATGCCCCCGGCCAGGCCGAGGTCAGGCCGCACGTACTGCGGGCCGCCCCCTGAGAGCAGCTCACGGAACTCCCAGATGTTGTGCATGCGCTCCCCGTTTGCCACCGGGATGGTGATGCGCTTTGCAATCTCGCCCTGCGACTGGATGCTGTCTATCTGCACCGGGTCTTCGTAGAACAGCGGGTGGAACTCGGTGAGCGCGTCGGCCAGCATGATCGCGTTCATTGGCGTGAGCTTGCGGTGGATCTCCAGGATGACGTCCACGTCCTTGCCTGCGCCCTCCCGTGCCGCGGCCACGACGTCCCGTGTGTCAGACACCAGGCGCTCAGCGCTCATGTCCCCATAGCCGTCCGGGATGGGGTCCAGCTTGATGGCGGTGAAGCCCTCGGCCGCGGCCGCCTTAGCCCGGCTGCGCACCTCCTGCGGCCCGCGCCCGCCCATGAGCAGGTGCAGGCGGACGCGGTCGCGCACCATGCCGCCGATGAGCTGCCAGACCGGGGCCTGGAAATGCTTGCCCTTGATGTCCCAGAGCGCGATGTCCACCGCGCTGATGGCGCCCGAGAGCGCCGAGCCGCGGAACGGGCCCATGCGGTACAGGAACTGCCAGTGGTGCTCGATGCGCAGGGGGTCCTTGCCGACGAGGTAGTCCTTGAAGGCCTCGACGATTTTGCCCACCGCCTCCGGGTAGGCCCAGCACGCCGACTGCCCGAGCCCGCTGAGGCCGTTGTCAGTCCGGACCCGGACAATGAGGTTCGAGCCGATGAGCAGCGGCTCGACTGATTCGATTTTCATCAAGGGACTGGCTCCGGATTCTGGCTCCGTCGTGTTTGGATCGGCGAGCATGATACGCCCGGTCGGCACCGCCCAACGCGGCTGCGGGCGCAATCCAGCTCACATCGTCGCGAGCAACCGCGGCAGTCCGGCCATGCCCTCAACCCGCGGGTGGGCCGTGTAGCAGGGGTGGCCGTTGTAGCGGTCCATGAGGACCGGGTGCAGGCCGGCGCTCAGCGCGCCCGCAATGTCCGAGTCCAGCTGGTCGCCGACGTGTACGGCCTCGCCGGCCGAGACCCCGGCGCGGGCCAGCGCGGCCAGGAATATGGGCGGGTGGGGCTTCTCGGCCCCGGCATCACGCGACGTAATCGCGAAGTCAACCCTGCCCTGCAGTCCGAAGTTGGCCAGCAACTGGTCGCCGGGCGTGTCCAGGTTTGACAGCACGCCCAGGCGCAGCCCAAGCGCCCGCAGCGCCGACAGGCCAGGGACCACGTCCTCGAAGAGGGCCAGCTTGTATTTCTGCGTCCGGACCCGCGCCCATACCTCGCCAGCGCGCTCCAGGCCGACATCGTGCCCAGCGCCGCCCAGCACCTGCTGCTCAAAGCGCGCGAAGAAGGCGTCCCGCTCCGGTGCAGACATGGCGCGCACCGGGCGCGGGCCGGCGTTCTGGGTCGCCATAAACGCGTCCGCGAGCAGGTACCCGGCGTTCACGCCCTCCCTGGTCAGGCGCAGTCCGAACTCCGCTGCGGCGCGGGACTGGATGACATCTCTGGGTGGCTCAAACCCCGCCAGCGTGTTGTAGAGGTCGAAAAAGACGGCGCGTACGGGCATCAGAGCTCGCGCGCCAGGACTGCTGCGCCGGCCCAGGTCGCACCCACTGCTTTGAGGGCCCGGGCGCAGGCGTTGAGCGTGCTGCACGTGGTGGCGACGTCGTCGATGACCAGGACACGACGGCGCATGACGCCGACGAGCGACGCTGCGAACGCGCCCTCGACCTGCCGAGCGCGCTCTTCTTCGCTGCGCGCGCTGACCTGAGCGGGCGCGCTGCCAACTCGACGCAGCAGCTGCGTCTCCAATTGCGCCCCGAGTATCTTCGCCGCCTCCCGTGCGAGGAGCTCTGCGTGGTTGTAGCCACGCGCCCTCAACCGGGCTGGGTGCGCGGGCACGGGGACGATGACGTCGTACTTGAGCGCCTTCAGCCTTGGCAGGTCTGCGAGG
Source organism: uncultured Thermoflexus sp. (assembly GCA_964456315.1). Classification (GTDB taxonomy): domain Bacteria; phylum Chloroflexota; class Dehalococcoidia; order Lucifugimonadales; family Lucifugimonadaceae; genus SHXW01. Next base: position 2,103 of record CAYWBD010000016.1, on the reverse strand, counting down.
AGCGAGCCAAGAGCGGGCGCGACGGCCCTTAGACCGTCGTACTTGAGGGCATGCACGGCGTCCCGCATGCCCCCGTCGAACTGGTAGGCCGCCACCAGCCTGTCGAGCGCGGGCGGCGACTGCCAACACCTCTGGCAACTCGAACCTGACCTGACCGGCAGGGCGCAACGGTCGCAGGCAGGGCCGGTCAGGCGGACCGACTCGCGCACGCAGCGGCTGCAAAGGTACTGGCCTTCCGCCCGGCAGCTGACGCAGCGGGCTGGGAAAGCCAGGTCAGCGGCGGCGTGTGCAATTGTCGTTATCGTCCTTCCGAGCACGGGTCCCTCACGCCTCCCTGAGCCTCGCGGTGGGTCTCAACCCTACAATAGCGGCGAGGGTCGCGCAGCCAGCGGTTTTGGGCAAGGGCATCCGGGGCCTCGGGCGTAATGCCGGTCGGATGTCATCCAGAACAAGGTGGCGTGTCATCCCGAACGAAATGACGGGTCTTGGGCGGGGCCGTCACGCATCACGACCGATGCTTCCCAGGGTCCCGCGCTGCGCCCTGCATGATCGAAGTTGAACGGGCCGGGCTGGAAGATCCGGCAATCGCACATCAACAGTCACTAACTTCCGGGGGGATGAGTTGGAGCTAACTTTCGTAGCCAAGAACACGACTCTGACCGACGCCATGAAAGAGTACGGCGCGAAGCGGCTCGCCAAGCTGGACAGGCGCTTCCGCGAGTCGGTCCCGGTACAACTGGAGGTCCGTAAAGAGAGCACCCGCCGCGAAGACCAGCGGTTCGTCGCCGAAATCACGATCCGCCTCAAAGGCAGCCTGATCCGCTCCGAGGAGCGCGGCCCGACTCCTTACGCGGCCATCGACGCTGTTGAGGCGACGCTCGACCAGCGAATTGGCCGCTGGAAGACGCAGTTTGACCGCCGGCGCCGGGAGGGGAGCCGCTTCCAGGAAAGCCTGCACGGTCAGCTGGCGGAGGCGGCGGAACCATCTTCCGGAGTCCCGCAGGGGGCCGTGCCGTTGGCCGACGGCAAGCTGGTGCGCACAAAGTCGCACCCTGTCAGCCCCATGAGCGTCGAGGACGCCGCGGCGCAGATGGACCTGCTGGGGCACAACTTCTTCGTGTTCCTGAACAAGGAATCGAAGAAGATCAACGTCGTGTACCGGCGGCAGGACGAGGACTACGGGCTGATCGTGCCTGAGATAAGCGGGTAAGCGCGAACGGGAGGACGGGGCCCCTCGACAAGCTCAGTGCGCCCAGGCGTCTGGATTCCCGCTTCCGCGGGAATGACGGCAGTGGCGGCGCTTCAAAGTCGCGCAGCTATTCCTGCGCCACGGTGCGATGACCGCGCGGCCACCCCGCGGCCACGGGCGTGGAGTAGTTGACGGTCACGGCCTCGCGGCCACGCGCCGGATCGGTCTACGGACACGCCGCCACGCCCTGCGACCGCGGCGCGTACTCGTAGGCGGTCACGGCCGCGCGGCCGCGCCCTGCGCTTGCGGCGCGGTTTCATAGGCGGTCACTGCGTCGTTGCCGCCACACCTTGCGCTCGCGGCGCGTACTCGTAGACGGTCACGGCTTCGGTGACGTAGACGGGCCTCAGGCCGAAGTCAGACATCTGGTCGAACTTTGCCAGCCCCTCGGCGGGGTAGGTGACCTTCTCCAGCTCGCCGACGTAGACGTAGCGCACGCCGTAGCGGTCAAGGGTCGCCACCGCCTCTCCCGGCGAGTCGGTCCTGTAGAACCGGTCGACCTCGGCCCGGCGCTCGTTGACCGCCCAGTCGTAGTCGACGCGCTGCTGGCGCTGGTGCCAGTCCCAGCCGATCACCGCGGGCAGGCCCGTGTACACGGACACCCGCCCGCCCCAGTGGTAGAGGTCGGTCAGCCCTTCGATGATGACCGGCGAGCCGTCGACGTTCTCCTGCAGCCAGTTGATGGCGTCGAGGTCGTGGCTAAGGACCAGCGGCGTGCCGGACTCGTTTTGCGCTGCCGTCAGCATGTAGGCCTCGCCGTCAAGGCCCGTGCTCGCCGTGCTGAACCGGTCTTGCAGGCGCGCTCGCGTGCCCAGCACCGGGTAGACCAGCACGCCGGCCGCCAGCACCACCAG
>CAYWBD010000015.1:0-2055 GCA_964456315.1 uncultured Thermoflexus sp. | reverse complement strand
CGCTCGACGGACCCGTGAGCCGCCTTACCGGCGCCCCACAGCCATATCAGCAGCCAGGACGCGGCAAAACGAACCGCAATATCGATCTACCGGACGGAACAAGGACTTCTTCATCACCCTGCTAGAGGTCATCCAGAAATTGTGCTGTTGAACTCAGAATCAGATCCTGAAACAAGTTCAGGATGAAATATTCTGGCCGCCCCCTAGTTCATCGTTCCGCAGGCGCCACCGCCGCAGCACGCGCCGCCGCCAGAGTCGCAGGCCGGCCCGGACGCGCCTTCGGAAGCAGACTCGCCCCCGCTGGACTCTCCCCGGCTGGAGCCGCCCTTCGAGATGCTCGCGAACACCGACAGCTTCCGCATCGCAGGCTTCGAGCAGCTCGGGCAGTCGGCCGACTTGTCGGAAAACTCCATTGGCCGCAGGAGGTCGAACTCACGGCTGCAGGACTTGCAGCGGTACTCGTACAGAGGCATCGTTTGACCCCTTATCTCTTCCGGGTCGCGGGGCGAGAAGTCCCGGAGGCCTGGTAGGGTGCGCGGCCCTCCGCGACCTGGCTGCCCCGCGCGACAGTGCTGACGCTCCCAAGTCTACGCGGTTTCCTCGCCGCCGGCCCACCCTTGCGGCTCACAGATCGGCCGCCAGCCGGCACGACCTGGGCCGTCTCGGTCGCTGGGGAGGCGTCAGCCTTCTCAAACGTTATCGTCGGGCGCAGGCCGAGCGCCATGGCGAACTTAGTCATGGACAGGATCGTCATGTTGGGGTGGCCGCCCAGGACCTTGGACACATAAGCAGGCGAAACGCCCAGCTTCTGAGCAATGGACCGTCGGGTCACCCCCTCGCGCACGATGATGCTGGCCAGCTTGGCGCTCAGCTGCAGCGACAGCCAGTCGGCGACGTACTCGGGGTCCTTCATCCCCTCGCGGTGCCCGGCCTCGATCCAGTCGTTGATGGGCCTCAGTGTGATCAAAAGTCCGCCCTCAGCCTATTGGCCAATCGGACAGCCGCCGCGATGGCGGCCGACTGGCCCCGTTGGCCCACGTTTTTCTTTATTCCCCCAAGCAGCACCACTGCCGCCTCCCGTATCTCATCCAGAAGACTCGGAAATGCCGTGGCTGCCGCAATTCATAGACCGCCGAGCCGACTGACCGGCTGTTTGTCCGCACCCACTGCCAGTCCGCCGTCGCCATCAACCTAAGGCGGTGAAGGACTGCTGCCTGGTCCCGGCGTTCAAGCGAGTCGAAGAACTCGAAGAACGGCACACGTCCGTCTTCGAACTGGACGGCCTGCACCAGCACCACATGACCAAGGATGAAGTTCAGAAGAGTAGGGCGCCTGTCCATCTGCAATATTAACCTACAAGTTCACTCGCCCGCAACCCGCAGCCTCAGTACCGCACCAACGTGAACACGTCCGCACCTGCAAGCGTCTTGCGGCCTCCGAGGGCGGTGAGCTCGACTACGAACGCGTAGGTCTCGACTGTCGCCCCGAGGCGCGTGACGATCGCACCCGCTGCTGCTGCGGTCCCGCCGGTGGCGAGCAGGTCGTCCACGATCGCCACCCTCTGTCCTGATGCCAGCGCGTCCAGCTTCGCCTCCAGACGCCCCGTCCCGTACTCGAGCGTGTAGTCAACGCCAACTGTGAACGGCGGCAGCTTGCCGGCCTTTCGCACAGGCACCAGCGGCAGGCCCAGCTGCACTGCGACCGGCGCGCCGAACAGGAAGCCGCGGGCGTCGATGCAGCACACGGCGTCCACGCGCTTTTCGCGCAGGTGGGCCGTCAGTTGGTCCACGGCGAACCGCAGCGCCGGCGGGTGGGCCAGCAGCGGCGTGAGGTCCCTGAACAAGATCCCCGGTTTCGGGTAGTCGGGGATGTCGCGGATCCAGCGTTTCAGGTCCATGGCGGACGGGTCTCCGGGTGGGCGCTTGGGGGTGGGGCACCCGAGGTTACATGAGGGCGGTGTCGGCAGGAACGGCTCCGCGCGGGCGCGCGCGCAGCGCGCAGGCGGCGTTCGATTTCGCTGGATTCGTGCTTGCGCAGGAAAGACGAAGGGCCGGG
>CAYWBD010000014.1:0-2048 GCA_964456315.1 uncultured Thermoflexus sp. | reverse complement strand
CGGGGTCATGCCCGGCGTGCCGCTGCTAGAGCCGCTCGACAAGGTGTACCGGCTGCGCAAGGGCGGACAGGCACGCGCCGCGGTTGACCTGCTCGGCAGGCTCCTGCCGTTCATCAACTACACGCTGCAGAACTTCGAGGTGTTCTTGCACGTGGAAAAGCGGCTGCTCGTCAGGCGCGGCCTGTTCGAGGGCGCGACGGTGCGCGACGCCACCTACACCCTCCCGGCCGCGGACAGCGATTACGTTGACCTCCTCTGCGACCACGTGCTTGCCGTGAGCGAAGATTGCCGGGCCGCCCGATGAAGATCACCGATGTCAAGGTGCACATGTTCGGCGCCACCCACTCCGACGGCAGGACGCGCCGCCGCAACTGGGTTTTCGTTGAGGTCAACACCGACGAGGGCCTCAGCGGCATCGGCGAGGCCACCACCGAGTACCACGAGATGGCGGTCAAGGCCCAGATCGAGACCGAGCTCCGCCCCCGGATGATCGGTCAGGACCCGACGGACATCGAACGCATCTGGACCATGGGCTTCCGCGACTTCTGGTGGCGGTTGGGTGTGGTCCACACAAGCGCGATGAGCGGCGTCGACATGGCGCTGTGGGACATCAAAGGAAAGGCCGCAGGCCTGCCTGTGTTCAAGCTGCTCGGCGGCCGGGCGCGTGACTACGTGCGCCTCTACGCGCGGGCCGACCTGGGCCTGGCAACCTTGGAGACTGAGGCCACGACCGCTATCAGCGAGGGGTTCGACGCTTTCAAGTACGGGCCGCACCGCTTCGAGACCCCCCATGATGAGCTAAGGCTCGCCCGTTCCGCGGTCGAGGAGGCGCACCAGGTTAGGGAGGCCGTCGGCCCCAGCGTGGACATAATGATCGACGCTGCCGGCGTGTTCTCCCCCACCGCCGCGCACGCTCTGATGGACGGCCTACGCGACGTGCCTATGTTCTTCGTCGAGGAGCCCACCAACCAGGACACCGTCGAGCCCACACTGCGCCTCAAGCGTGCGTTCCCCGGCGTCAGGGTCGCCATCGGCGAGCGTTTCAACACACGCTGGGCCTTCCGCGAGTGGTTCGAAAAGCAGGCGATCGACGTCTGCCAGGCTGACATCAGCCACACTGGCGGTATCACGGAGCTGATGAAGGTGGCCCACTACGCCGAGGTGTACGGCATCCAGGTCGCACCGCACAACCCCTACGGCCCGGTCGCCCTGGCTGCGGCTGCTCACTGCGCGGCTGCGATGCAGAACTTCCTAATACTCGAGCACTGCCGGTACCCGCAGTGGGACCGCGTGCAAAAGGTCCGCGTGCCGGTCAACCGCGGCCGGGTGGCCGTCGACGCCCTGGCGGCTCGGCCGGGGCTAGGCATCGAGCTTGACCTGGACTTCATCAACAGCGTGCCCTTCGTGCACCAGCCTCTTGCCACGCGGCAGTACTTCCAGAAGGACGGGTCGTGGCCGCAGATATAGCTGACCTCGTAAGCCCTGACAGAGCGTTTCCGTTCATCCCAGCCCCCTCCGGCCGTGCACCTGGGCCTGATGGGGCAACTTCGGAACTATGCCGGCCGCCGCGCAACCGCACAGAAAGAGAGATCCAATGAAGCTAGCTGAAATGATCGTCGCCGACGCCAGGGACCGCGGGCTCAGCCACTTCTTCGGGATCCCTGGCGGCGGCGCGCCCCTCGACATGATGGAGGCCGGACGCCAGCGCGGCCTCCAGTTCGTGTCGGTCTCTCACGAATCCTCGGCTGCGCTCATGGCCGCGTACCACGGCGTTATGAGCAACACGGCCGGCCTGGCGCTGTCGGTCAAGGGAGTCGGCGCGGGCAACCTGACCGGCGGCGCGACAAACGCCTACTTCGAGCGGCTGCCCGTCGTTTGCCTGTGCGAGTGCTCGCCGACCACCGTGCGCCAGAAGGACATGGTCCAGCACTGCGACCACGCGGAGATGTTCCGGGGCGTCACGAAGTACCAGGCCACCCTCGGCGCGGACGCGCCACGGCAGCTGCGGGATGCGCTGAATGCCGCAATGGACGGGCGTCCCGGGCCGG
>CAYWBD010000013.1:0-3549 GCA_964456315.1 uncultured Thermoflexus sp. | reverse complement strand
ACCCTCTCCCTAAACGGGACGCGTACGTAGATGCTTCAGGCACCTCGAAAGGCACGAGCCCCCTGACGGCGACGCGGTCCTGGTGGACGAACACCTCCGCGTGCAGCCGGTCGAGGGCCTGGGTGAGGATCACGTGGAACGATGGCCCTTTGCCTCGGGCGAGCTTCGGGTCGGTGAGCCACGCCACCGGCGCCAGGGCGATCTTGCGCGCCGTATCTGCCGGCACGGGCGGGTCGCTCGTGTCCCTGAACGAACGGAGGTTGCCCATGTTCTTCAGCGGGACCTCCTTCATGTACCTCCCGGCCCAGGCGAACAACGGCCTGCCGTTGTCAAGCACGGCCCGCTGCCACTGAAGCCTCCGCAACGTGTCTCCACCGAGGGCGTCGAAACGGCCTTTGAGCTCTGACCGCCTCTTGAGGGCGTCCCTCTCCATCTGGTCGAGTTCGTCTGGCGGCAGCCGTCCCTTGATCCGGGACCGCTCGATCTCCATGAGCTCCCGGTCCAAGTCCTTCATTGCAGCTTCTATCGGGGCTGCCCCCTTCTCGACCGCGGCCGACTCGGCCACCATCTGCTGGTGGGTGGTCTCGAGCGTCCTGGCCAGGCTCTTCTTGTCTCGTAACACGTCATAGAGCCCGAGGCCCACCCTGGCTTCAAGCTCATCGGCGTCGAGCAGGGGCGCATCGCAACGCTCTCCAGTCCTCCGGTAGCGGCCGGACCAGGCATACCTGTTGCGGCAGCCGTACCTCTTGGGGCCTTTGCTCCCCGGCACGATGTGGTAGTTGCCCCCGCACACGGCGCAGCGGACCCGCGACTGGAGCGGCCTCTGGACGGCAGCCCCGGTCTTCAGCCGCCTGTTCGCCTTGAGGCGGGCCTGCACCCGCTCCCAGAGCTCCGGCTCTACGATGGGCGGGGCGAGTACCCCGGTCACGTGCCGCCCCATGTAGACCGGGTTCGTCAACACCTTGTGGACCGAGTTCGTGCCCCATAACTTCCCGCCGTCAGGAGCCAGGACCCCGCGAGACTCCAGCTCTACCTGGAGAGACCTGAGCCCGAGGCGCCTGGTGTCGGCCAGGGTGTGGAGGTCGTGCACGACCTGCGCCTCGTGCGGCACGGCTTCGAGCCTGCCGTCCGCGCCGCGCCTGTAACCGTATGGGGTCCTCCCGCCAGGCCACAGGCCGGCGGCGAGCCTGTGCCTCCTGCCCTCTCGGGTGCGTTCGGAAATGAACTCCCGCTCCAACCCCGCGACGACACCTGACATCTGGACCGCGGCCCTGCCGGCAGGGGTCGAAGTGTCCCAGCTCTCCCTCAGGGACAGGAAGGCCACACCGGCGTTTTTTAGGTCGTGGAGCGTGTTCAGCAGGAGCCTGGGGTCCCTTGCCAGGCGGTCGACAGCGGTCACCGCGACGACATCACCGCGCCCGGCCTTCACGGCCTCGAGGAGCCTGAGCAGCGCCGGCCGGTTGGGGTCCGCGCCGGAGCAACCTTCGTCCACGAAGTACTCCGCCACTTCGGCCCCGGCAGCGAGTGCGGCTGCGGTGAGTCTCTCGCGCTGGGTCTCCAGGGACGTGCCGCTCTGCGCCTGCTCGTCGGTGGAGACTCGCAGGTAGGCGAGCCACCTGGCAGGAGCTGTCAGCGAGTTGCCCCGAATGACCGGACTACCGGGCCCTGTCCGCTTCTGCCCCATGCTCAATCCTCCGGCGTGCGTCCGGTCCCTTGGACACGTGCCTTCAGCATAGGGCTCAAGTCAAGGGCCCCGCGCTGGAGGCGCGCTTGGGGTCCATGACCTCCTCGGCTGCCGGTAGACGCTGGCGAGAGTCACGGGGCTGACAGGCCAGGCGCCGGGAGCGGGTTTCGATCAACAGCGGTCAGTGATGCGGCTTGGCCGCCCGCATCGGGCCTGACGACCAGCGTCACCGCTTCTCGGTCGGGCAAGGCGCTCCAGTGCGGAGGCATTCGGGGCGGCTGCCCGATCGTGATGTGTCTGATCAGCCTGATTCACCTGTTTGGCCTGGCCGGTCAACTCGGCGGACGACTATGAGGCAGCGGCAGCTACCGCGTCCGGACGCCTGGCAGAGTCCACACGAAGTGTGTTGGTGAGTCACCCGGTTGGGCCAGTCACGCTATTCTCACATGTGTCCAAGGGCCGCCGCCTGGGCTGGTATATGTCAGTCGGACGGGACAGGACTGGCAAGACGGCCCTGGGAGTATCAGCCGCCAGCCGCCGGGCGGCAGAGTATCCGGGACGCTTGGACTTCAACATAACCAGGAGGCTCCGGTGGTCAGGTTGTTCAGACGCAGGCAGCCCCGGGCCGTGGCGCAGGGGCCGGACGTCCCAGAGAGCCACGGCGGCCCGGTCGAGGCCATGCGGGTGCTGGCCGCCATGAGGGGGCGTGCGAAGGTGTCGACTTACAAGTGGGCCAGTCTTGCCGGAGTGGACGGCCGCTACCTGGCGCGGCTGGAGACAGGCGAGAAACGCAACCCCAGCCGGGATGTGCTCATCGCCCTGGCACGGGCCCTGGTAGACCACACACCGCTGTTCGGAGAGCGCGACATCGACAGGGTCCTCCGGGCGGCTGGCCTCCCTCCTGCGCCCAGGCGCGGCAAGGACCAGGCCCCTGACGGAGGGCTAGGCCGGACAACACAGTAGTATGTCCAGCACAATGGACATAGGACACCGAATAGGGGTCTATTCAGGGTCTTCCGATTGAAGCACGTATTTCAGCCCCGGCCTCGCGCGCGCATAATGCGTGCGCGCTATGCCGTGCGTCCCAGTCGAAAACCCGTCAAAGCCGCTGCCCGCGCCCCGAGACGCCTGTGAAGAGGTCCAGGAAGCGCCGGCCGGTCAGTCACCACGGGCCGTACGGCCGCGATCAGGCGTTGCTGTACGTCGCGACAGGAGCCAGCTAGTCATGACTCCGTTGGCGCCTACACCCCTCGCCCTGCATTCCCACCCGTCCCTCCTGGACGAGGAGTTCCAGGGAGAAGTCCGTTACCTGGTGCGGACGAGCCCTGCTGGGCGCCCCACGAGGTCCTGGCTGTCACCGCTCCAGGTCAGGTACATTCTCTGGTCGCGGGCTTCCGGCATGCCTGTGTCGTCAATAGCGGGTGTTGTGCGGTGCACTGAGCGGGCCGTCTATGCCCGCCTGGCAGCGGCGCGGGAGGACCCTGCCGAGATGCTCCGGTGCGGTTATGTCCAGCTGGTGTACATAGAACACCTCAGGGGCGGGGAGCGCTGGTACTGCAGGGACTGCGGGCTCCTGGCCAGAGAGGCGCAGAGGGCCGCCCGTCACGCCTGGCGGCACGTGTTCGGCAGACGGCGCGATAAGTGACACGGGAAAGGCGAAACGTACGTGGGCGTGAACCTGCAACCAGACCGCGCCGCCGGGGCATCAGCGGGACCACAGGTCATCATGCACAGACGCTCATTCCCGCCCTGTTATCAGGACCCCGGCCCCGGTGCGCGCTAAGATCCACCGCGCCAACACCGCATCGTCCCGCATTTCGTGCGCTGCTCGGGCCAGGCCTGGGTCACACCATGAGGAAATAGTG
>CAYWBD010000012.1:0-3783 GCA_964456315.1 uncultured Thermoflexus sp. | reverse complement strand
CGCATCCGACGGCCAGGGCGGCACGGACACCGCTACGGTCCTGGTCACCGTCACCTGCGCCAACGACGCGCCTGTGGCGGTAAACGACGCCTACTCGACAGCCGAGGACACGCCGCTTACCGTGCCTGTCCTGACCGGCGTGCTCATCAACGACACCGACGCCGACGGCGATGCGCTGACGGCAGTGCTCGTCGCCGGGTCCGGCCCTGCCAACGGCACGCTTGCCCTCAACCCGGACGGCTCGTTCCTATACACGCCTGACACCGGCTTTACGGGCACCGACACGTTCAGCTACCGGGCCTCTGACGGCCTGGCGCAGTCCAGCGAAGCCCTGGTCACCATCACGGTCCGCCCCGCGCAGACCGGCACGGCGCCAGTCGCCCGTGACGACTTCTACAGCTGGCCCGAGGATGCCAACATCAGCGTGCCCAGGCCCGGGGTGCTCGGGAACGACTACGACCCCGACAGCGCCTCTTTCATACCCGTCCTCGTCAGCCCGCCTGCTGTCGGACAGCTCCAGCTCAACACGGACGGTTCGTTTACATACACCCAGCCCGCCAACTTCTTCGGCATCGTGACCTTCACCTACTACGACACCGACGGGCAGTCGCAGTCGAATGTCGCCACCGTCACCATCACGGTCCGCCCGGTCAACGACAAGCCGGTCGCGCAGCCTGACCTCTACCAGACCAACGAGGACACGCCGCTCGCAGTGAGCGCCCCCGGCGTGCTCGCCAACGACTCCGACGCAGACGGCGACGCCATGACCGCACTGCACGTCGAGGGCCCCTTCTACGGGGCGCTCTCACTCAACGCTGACGGCTCGTTCCTGTACACCCCGCAGACCAACTTCCACGGCATAGACCGGTTTGTCTACCGGGCCTATGACGGTGTTGCGAGCTGGGTCCCAGTCAACGTCCTCATCATCGTCCTGCCCGTAAACGACCCGCCTGTGGCCCGCGACGACGCCTTCTCTCAGCAGTGGGCGCCAAGACTCACGTTCAGCCAGCCCGGCGTCCTCGCCAACGACTCCGACCCCGACGGCGGCAGCTTCTACTCCGTGCTTGTCACCCCGCCCGCTCTGGGCCAGCTGCAGCTCAACACCGACGGCGTGATCATCTACACGCCGCCGCAAGGCTTCTCAGGCCCAGTCACCTTCACCTACAAGGACATCGACGGCCTCAGCGCAGAGTCTGCGCCCGCAACAGTGACCATCAACGTCCTCCCGCTGCCCGTCACGCCGACACCAACTCCAGCACCCACAGCTACTGCGTCGCCGGTGCCGACTGCGACTGCGACCGCGACCGCCACCGCTACCCCGTCTCCGACACCCACGCCGACGGCCACGCCGACTGCGATACCCACGGCGACTGCTACGCCCACACCGGCGCCGACGGCGACGGCCACCGCCACCCCCACTCCGACACCCACGCCGACCGCGACCGCTACCGCTACGCCGGTGCCGACCGCGACGCCGACTCCCACGCCAACACCCACAGCTACTGCGTCGCCGACACCAACCGCGACCCCAACTCAGGCGCCGACAGCGACCCCATCTCCGACACCAACGCCTACGGCCACTCCGACGCCAATACCGACACCGACACCGGAGCCAGGCCACTACGTAATTGACGTCCAGGTCTCATCCAGCCCAGACGACGCCTACCAGGTCTTCGGAGGGTGGCCCGGCTACAGCCACACAGACACCGCTGTCTACGCAGGCTCGCCCAGCGTCTGGGGCCCTGCCACCGGCGGCTGGCGCTGGAGCGGGCTAAACATCCCCTCAGGCGCAGTCATCACCGCCGCATATGTCGAACTCAACCAGAAACAGTGGGGCAACATAGTCCAGACCACACTTACACTCCAGGACACCTCAGCCCCGGCCGCCTTCTCTGAGGGCTCTGGCCCCGGAGAACGCTGGGCAGCACGCACAGACTTTGAACTCAACTGGACCTGGGACCGCTCAGAGCCCGAGACCTGGCACCGCACACCGTCGCTTGTCTCCGGCCTCCAGGAACTCGTGACCCGCCACGGCGACCTGAGCGGCCTCACCCTCCTCGAACACGGCGCACTCACACCCACCTCCGACTACCACACCTGGACCTCCTACGACCGCAACCCCGCCCTCGCCGCCAAACTCCACATCGAGTACACCGTCCCCGCACCGGCAGACGGCGGGTAGCACCCGGAAGCCCGGCAGCCGCCGCGATCACCATTGATCGTCCGCACGGCTGGTGGGTACCGTCCCGTCCACAGACCTGGTGACGGCTGTGCGCAGTAACCGAAAACGGCTCACGCCACGACGCCCGGACTTTTAAACCTCAACTCTGGTCGCCAGATCGTCGATGGTCATCATGATGCGATCGCCGCTCTGAGCAAGCCGGCGCAGTCTAGTGGCGTCACTTGCCCGCCCGAGCATGGCCGCAGCACCTTCCGCCGGGGGGTCCGCTTTCGCCCGCTGCCGCGTCAAGAGCCAGTACGGCAGCTGGGCTGATAGCCGCAACTCGCGACTCGTCGCACGAACCGGCCGCTGCCGCCTCGTTGAGAAAGACGCCGTTCCTCCGACGACCTCGACCGCTGTGCTCGTCGCCGAGATGCTGCTACTAGACCAGCGGACTCACGGCCGCCAGACAGTGGCCGCGATATAACGCTCGCCGTCGGGGTGGTCATTGAAGTAGTAGGCGGTGACGAGGCTGCCATCGGGGCGCTGGACGGTGCGCGGGTACCCGACGTCGTGGCTGCCGCCGTCGTCCCGCAGGGCGATCTCTTGCCCCCATGTCGTGCCTCCGTCCGGGCTGAGCACGGCGCGGATGCCGAAGGGGGGGTCGCGGAAGCCGTAGGTGAGGCACAACCTGCCGTCCCGCAGGAGTGTCAGCGACGGTGGGTTGCCGCCGTCGCCGGTGTTGGAGACAGGCCGGCTGAGGAGGGCCCAGGACGAGCCGTCATCGTCCGACACGAACAGGTCGACCCAGTTCTGCTGTGGCGCGCCAATCGCCTGCCGGCCGCGGCAGCGGACAGCGGCAAGGAGCCGCGTGCCGCTCAAGCGGACGCTGGCCGGCATGATGGCGAAGCCGTCCGGCTCCGGGCCGACAAACGAGGCAAGCGCAAACGTCTTCCCGCTATCAGTGGACCTGGCGCAGAAGGCGCGTCCCTCCTCGCCGTCAGCCTTCGCGGCCGTCAGGAATAGCAACAGCCCGCCAGCGCCGGAAACGACGTAGTCGGTCCGGGCCGCGACCCCGGTCTGTCCGAACGAAGGCAGTTCGTACGGGCCATCCCAGGACTTGCAGCGGTCGGTGGACGTGTAGAACCACGAACGCGCGCCGGCGGTCAGTCCGGTCCTGGCGCACATCAGGGCAAAGCCCGGGTCCAGGACGTCGTGTTTCTTCGGCCGGGCGAACGAGAACCCGCCCTTATTGAGGGACGCAGCAAGGGTGAGGTCCGGGCGCTGATGCTCGTCCGCTGACAGGCCGAGTCCGCCAGGCACTCGACACGGCGTGCGTCCCGAGGTCCACGACAGGCCGCCGTCCCGGCTACGGGCCTGCATGGCAACGATGGGGCGGTCACGGTCGCATGCGTGGAATGTGCCGGTCTTCCGGAGGTACCCGAGTGCGAAGCCGACAACGATCTCGTCGCCCCAGGACCAGATGCCGTAGTTGGCCGGCCATCCGGCATAGCGGCCCACCTCCCTGAAGACCGTTACGTGCTCCATGTCCAGCCCCAGGTCACCGCGCAGGTCATCCGCGGACCGACATGCGCGCATCGCCGGCCCTCATCTCGTCGCCG
>CAYWBD010000011.1:0-2457 GCA_964456315.1 uncultured Thermoflexus sp. | reverse complement strand
TGGGGGGAAGGGGAGGTGGCGCTGCAGGTGGGTGGGTGGAGTCGGGGAGCCGGGTCGGCAGGCGGAGACGGCATCGCCGGGGCAGGTGCAGAAATGAACCCTGGACGTGCGGCGAAAAAACTTCGGGGCGCCAAAGGCGCGCTGCGGGCCGGCGAGCGCAAGGCAACGAACCTGCCGAGCTTCGCTGCCGCGGCCGCGCTCGCCATGCTTCTCGCCATGACACTGAGCACGGCGCTGACCGTGCGTGGCGTCATGCAGGGCCAGAGCAGGCAGCGGTTCGAGTCGTTCGTCGGCCAGTCTGCACGGGACCTTGAGGCACACGCCGACCGCGGCCTGACCGAGCTCGCCGCCGCCCAGGGTTACCTGCGCGCTGCGCCGTCGCTGAGCGCCGAAGAGTTTGCGTCATTCGCCACCACTGTCACCAGGCAGGGCGGCGCGCAGCAGGCGCTCGGGTTCATCCCCAGGGTCAGCGGCGATGGCGCTTCTGAGTTCAACGCGTTCATAGCCCGGTCAGGCTGGTCAGACTATGAGCTCGCCCAGTTCGGCGGTGCAGCAGAGTACTTCCCTCTGGCATACCTGTGGCCGCCCCAGCCGGGGTTCCTATCGGCCGGGCGCGAGCTCGGCTCGGACCCCGTGTACGGACCGGTCCTCGATGAGGCGAGGCGAAGCGGGCTTACCGTCGCGACTCTGACGCAGCCGTTGCCAGATGACGCCGTCGCCAACGCCGCCTTCCTCGCCTTCTCACCCGTGTATGGACCGGGACAACCCGCGGGGACAGCCGGCGCCGGCCTCAAGGGGTTCGCCGTAGCCCTTTACCGCGTCGACGAGTTCCTCTCGGGCCCGACGGCCGACCTGGCCGCCAACGGAGTGTCATACGCCATCCTCGACAGGGAACCGAACGGCGTTGCGCTTGAAGTCTTCCCGGCGTTCAAGGGGCAGACCACGGCGGCCTGGGGAGGGCAATTCGTAGTCACCAAGAGCCTGGCGGTAGCGGGGCGCGCGTGGGAGCTTAAAGCCAGGTCCCCCGGGATGTACGGCCTGAGCGCGGTGGAGCGGGAGATCTGGAAGGTGGTGCTCGCGGCCGGCCTGGCTCTCACCCTGTTTGCGACCGCGTCGACCTACTCTCTGATGAAGAGCAGGCAGCAGGCGCACTCTGAGCTGCAGCTGATGACGAACCAGCTGCGTGTGATCCTCGATTCAGCCCTGGAAGGCATCCTCCTCGTCGACCGCGCCGGGAGGATCGTCTGGGCAAACCAGCCGTTCGCAGCGGCGTTTGGGCTCGGCAACGCGCGGTCGCTACTGGGCGCCGACTGGCAGCAGGTCTGCCGTCGTGCGGCGGCGGAGATGAAACAGCCCGTGCGCCACATCGGGCGGATAGCGGAGATCAGCTCCGACACGAGGACCGTCCTGGCGAGCGAGGACCTGCCCATGCGCAGCCCCGCAGACCGCACGCTTTCGATGGCTTCCGCGCCGGTCACGGACGGCCAGGGCGCCTACCTGGGGCGGCTGTGGGTCTTCAGAGATGTCACCGAAGAGCGCAGGGCAGTGCAGGCGCAGGGCCTGTTCGTCTCGATGGTCTCCCACGAGTTGCGGACGCCGCTGACTTCCATGGCCGGGTTTATCGAGCTGGCGCTGGATGGCGCGGGAGGACCGCTCCCGGAAGGGGTGACCCGCCTGCTCCGGATCGCCAAAACAAACGGGGACCGCCTGGGCCGGCTCGTGTCGGACATCCTGGAGATGACCCGCCTCGAGACCGGGAGGATGGCGCTGGACCTCACGGAGGTCGACCTGCGCGACGTTGTCGATGAGCTCCTGGTGTCACTTGGGAGCGAGTTTGAGCAGCGGCGGCACAGTGTCACGACACTGTTTCCCGACGGCCTGCCCCGCGCCCTGGCCGACCGTCACCGCACCGCGCAGATACTGTCCAACCTCCTGACCAACGCCTCCCGGTATACCCCGGAAGGCGGGTCCATCGTGGTCAGCGCGCTCCAAGCTGGGAGCCATCTGGAAGTGACCGTCACGGACACCGGACCTGGTGTGCCGCCGGAATACCACGACCGAATATTTGAAAAATTCGTGCGCGTCGAGACTCAGGCGCCGCGTCCGCCAGGCAGTACCGGCATGGGCCTGGCCATAACCAAGGCCCTTGTCGAGCTGCACGGCGGCTCAATAGGCCTGAAGAGCGAGGTTGGCAAGGGCAGCGCGTTCACGTTCACGCTTCCGCTGGCGACTTCCCGGCCTGCCGAAATGACAGACGAAACGGCGCCGCAGATCCAGGCTCGGCCGCACGCAGCCGATATGGCCCTGCCGGCGGCCTGAACTCGGTCCTGCCGGTCGTCTGTCAGGCATTCGCCCAGGGACCTGGGGGGGGGGGGGTTCTCCCCCACGGGGGTTGTTGCCCCCCCGCCCTCCCCGCTCCCGGGTGCGGTCAGGCCCCCCCCTGTCGAAGGGGGAGGT
>CAYWBD010000010.1:0-8334 GCA_964456315.1 uncultured Thermoflexus sp. | reverse complement strand
CCACAGGTCGTCCGGGACCTCCCAGACTGTGTCCAACTCACCTTGCCTGACCATGTGAAGCCTCCTTGCATGGAGGCCACACTCCGGTTCCCCGGTCTACGACTCCAAGGAGTTCCTCAGCGAGTTATTGAGATAGTCTCTTAGCCGTGTCCTAATCCGCCAGCCCCAGCGCGAAATGTATGGCCGCATCCACTGCCCGGAGTTTTTCGAGGCGCAGGCCGGTGATTCGGTGCTCCAGGTGGGACTTGGACTCGGTGATGATCACGTCCAGGTTGGCTACCGATGGTCTGGGCAGGCCGTCCTCCAGCCCCAGGACGACCTCGGTGCGCAGGCCCCGGTTGCGAGTCGTCAGCGGGCACATGATGACTAGCTCCCGGACGTCATAAGCCTCATCACGGGAAAGGAGGATCACCGGGCGCCTTCCCGCCGGGCCCGAAAGTCGGGCCCACCAAACCTCGCCTCGCCTCACTTTTCGGCCTCACCGTCCCATGGATACTCGGCAAGTGCCGCCTGCGATGTTGCCGCCACCCACCCGATCTCTTCTTCGGTTTCAGGGTGTTCCCGGTAGGCCTTTACGTACTGCGCAACAGCCTCGCGCTCCTGTTCGTGCCGCAGCCAGGCCTCGATAGCGTGTCGGAAGAACTTGCTGCGGGTCTCGCCCCGGACGCGGCGCGTGCGCTCGATCCCATTTAACAGTTCTTGCGGGAGACTGATAGCGACCTTTGCGGTCTTCTGGCGGCTGGTCTTCATACCACAATCCTACCACGGTATGACCGGCGGGCGTGAGGTTCAAGCCCGTGCTCGCTCCAGGGGAACCTTTTGAGCGCGGTGCTTTTACACCGGCGCCATGTTGTTGCGGTGGACGACCTCGGGGCCGTGGTCATGGCCGAGGACCTTGGCGATGTCCTTCGAGGGCCGGCCCTTGATGGCCGCGACGTCAGCGGCGCTATAGTTCGTGACGCCGGTGAACAGCAGCTTGCCGTCAGGCCCCCGGATGCCGATGCGGTCGCCGCGGTCAAACTCACCGTCAACTGCGACTATGCCCACCGCCAGCAGGCTCGCCCCGTCCGCGGTCAGGGCCTTCGCCGCGCCGTCGTTGACCGTCACCCCGGCCTTCAGGTCCATCACCGCGCTCAGGATGCGCCGCTTCCGGCTGTCCGCCTTCTTGCCCTGCTTCGCCGTAAAGCGGGTGCCGATGGGCTCTCCGTCATAGATGCGGACTATCGCCCGGCGCGTCCGGCCAGAGGCGATGACGACCGTCGTGCCAGACGCCGTCGCCAGCCGGGCCGCCGCCAGCTTGCTCGCCATGCCGCCCCGGCCGCGGCGGTCGCTGGGGCCCCCGGCGGCGCGCTCTATGTCGGACGTGATCTCGTCAACAACAGGTATCACCAGCGCCTCAGGGTCGATGTGCGGGTCCGCAGTGAACAGCCCCTCCATATCGCCCAGCAGCACGAGCAGGTCTGCGCCCACCACGCTGGCGACCATCGCAGACAGGCGGTCGTTGTCGCCGTAGGTCTGCCCCTCCAGCTCGTCGGTCGCCACGACATCGTTCTCGTTCACGACGGGCACCGCCCCGACTTGCAGCAGGGACAGGAGCGTGCTGCGGGCGTTCATGTAGCCGCGAGACTCCAGCCCGGCCCTGGGCTCCAGGTCCGCACGTGACAGCAGCGCCTGCGCCACGACCAGGCCGTGTGCGCCGAACAGGCGCTCGTATAGCCGCATGATCTGCGCCTGCCCCAGCGCGGCGAGCGTCTGGCGGTAGGCGACGGTCTTGGGGTTCAGGAGTTCTTTCCTGGGGGTCCGTGCGAGGGCTTCCCTGCCTGCGGCTACCGCGCCCGATGTCACGACGACGACCTCGACGCCGCGCGCGCTGACCTCGGCCACCTGCGCCACCAGCCCCGCGACGACGTCCTCATCGAGCGCGTCTTTGCCGCCGGTGAGGAGGTTGGTGCCGAACTTGACGACGACGCGCTCCGGCGCGCCACGCTCGGACGAGTTGGCGGCGGACTGCTGGGACGGGTTGTCGCGGTTCGTCAACGTGGGAGCTCCAGCCCCAAGGAGAGTGACGACGGGGACTGGAGCCAATTATTGCATCGCACACTGGCCCGGCGCGACCTGCGAGTGTCCCCGCTACCTCGATGGGAGAGGGATTAGGAGGAATAGGGAGACGGCGGCGATGGACAGTGGGCGCGTTTGTGACCCCTCACCCCAACCCTCTCCCGCAAGGGGAGAGGGAGAAAGGTCCATGCTAATATCGGTGACAGGTCAGGCGCGGTGTGCCTGGCCGCTTGCGCGTTCGCTGTTTATGAGCGCACCGGAATAACCTGACCCCTGTCCCTCTCGGTGTCCGAGGGGGTTTTTGCGCGTGGCCGGTGGCCAGGCAGTTACTCAGTGGTCGCTGGCGGCTCCCGGCCCGCACTCCAGACCGAAAGAGATCCTGAGGCGAGCTTAGGATGAAAGTCACCAGATACCCGCATGTCTTTACAGGGCCTCCTGCCGCTCCTGTCCCGGACTGAGGAGTTTTCCGCCGTCCTCAACGCCTTGCGGCCCGAGGCGGGCGCAGATGGACGACGGGGAGCCTCGGGCCTTCGCCCTGAATCAAGTTCAGGGTCAGGGCAGTCTGGCCCAGGGCGAACGGTGTCGCGCAAGGCGCGGGTCACGGCCATCATCCCGGACGCCGCCGCGGCCTACACGCTGGCCGCACTCTGGGCTGAACTCGACGTGCCGGTGCTGGTGGTCACCCCGAACCCGGAGTCGGCGCGGCGTCTGGCAGACCAGCTGGCAGTGTGGGCCGGCGAGGACGCGCCTTTCTTCCAGTTCGTCGAAACAGAAAACATACCGTTCGAGCGCTACGTACCCGACCCCGGCAGCACGCACCTGCGGCTCCGGGCGCTCGCCGCGCTCAGGGGCGCTGACGGGCCGGCGACTGCGCCTTCACGCAAGCCGCCCGCGGCGCGTCGATCCGGCCCTGTCCGGTCCCCCCTGGTCATATCGTCCATCCAGGCGGCGGGGCAGGCGACGCTTGACCGGCAGACGTTCGACCGGGCATCACAGACGCTGCGCGTGGGTGAGCGCCACAACCTCGACCAGGTGGTCCGGCGCTGGACGCAGGCCGGCTACAAAGTGGAGCCCACCGTCGAGGTCCCGGGCACCGCCAGCCGCCGCGGAGGCATCCTCGATGTCTACCCGGTGTCTCTGGACCAGCCGGTGCGCATCGAGTTCTTCGACGACGAGATCGAGAGCATCCGGGCCTTCGACCCCCAGACCCAGAGGTCGTTGCCGGTCGTCAAGGGGGACAGGGCCAGCCGCCTTGATGCTGTGACGATAGTCCCGGCGCACGAGTCCCTGCCAACGCTTGCTGATGAAGAGCGCGTGCAAGACCTCATGGCCGGGCTCGACTTCAGCCGCTGCTCACCGGAGTCCGCGGCGCGCATCCCTGCCGAGTTGACCTCAGTGCTGAAGGGCGAGTTGCCGGACGAGCTCACGTTCTACGCCGGGTTCTTCAACGCCGGATCGGTCTTCGACTACCTGCGGGAGGGCGCGCTCGCGGTCGTCTTGCGCGCCGGTGCCGTCGAGGAGTCCGCACGCAGCGCAGATTCGCGCCTGGCCTCGCTCCGGGAGACCAAGGAGCGGCGCGGCGACGTCCCGGTTCGCTTCCCGCAGCCCAACGCCGACTGGGGCCTGCTGGCCGACGCGCTCAACGCGCGGCCCCGCAAGCTTGAGGTCACGCCTTGGGGGGTCGACGCTGAGGCGCCGGGCGCGCTAGGGGTGACGGCGACTGGCGCCATGAGCGGCATCAGACTCCCGTTCCAGCCTCAGCCCCTATTGGCTACGCCAGCCCCCGCCGACGGCGTCGCCGCTGGGCCCGGCCAGGAGGCGGACAGGGTCGCCAGCCTGCTTGCCAGGGCACGGTCGGAAGGCCTCCGCACCGTCGTGCTGACCAACCACGCACAGCGTCTATCGGAAATGGCGGCAGAGCGCGGCATCGACGCGAAGGTCGTCCTTGACCTGGACGCGCCGCCTGCGCCGGGTGAGGCAGTCATGGTGCAGGGCCAGCTGAGGGAGGGGTTCCTGCTCTCAGCCAACGGCGCCTCCGGCGTGGCTCAGGCGCATCCGGACGGCAGCGCCGGGCGGGGCCTGACCCTGAACCTGCTCACCGACAACGAGGTGTTTGGCATCGCCAAGGAACGGCGCCGGCTGCGTCGCCGCCCGGTGCGCCACGGCCCGGCGCTGGAGCAGCTCAAGCCCGGGACGTTCGTTGTGCACGTTGAGCACGGCATCGCGCGCTTCGCCGGTGCGACAGTGCTGGCGGGCGCGGCCGGTGGAGGGGGGAAGCCGGGCGAAAAGCGCGAGTTTCTCGTGCTCGAGTACGCCGATGACGACAAGCTCTATGTGCCCACGGAGCACCTCGACCGCATCCAGCTCTATCACTCGCCGGACGACCAGCCCCCAAAACTCACCCGGCTTGGCACGCAGGAGTGGAACCGCGCCCGTGCCCGTGCCAAGCGCGCCACGGAGCAGCTTGCCGGGGAGCTCCTCGCCCTGTACGCAGCACGCTCAGTGGTGGAAGGGTTTACCACCGGCCCTGACACGCCCTGGCAGGACGCGCTGGAGGCCAGCTTCCCTTACGAGGAGACGCCGGACCAGCTGGTCACGCTGGAGGCGGTCAAGAAGGACCTGGAGTCACCGAGGCCGATGGACCGGCTCGTGTGCGGCGACGTCGGGTTCGGCAAGACCGAAATCGCGTTGCGGGCGGCGTTCAAGGTCGTGCAGTCTGGCCGGCAGGTCGCGGTTTTGGTGCCGACTACGGTCCTGGCGCAGCAGCACTTCAACACGTTCACGGAGCGCCTGAAGCCGTTCCCGCTGAAAGTCGCCATGCTGTCCCGGTTCCTTTCGGACGCCGAGCAGCGCGCTGTGGCCCGCGGCGTCGCCAGCGGGGAGGTGGACATCTGCATCGGCACGCACCGCATGCTTCAGCGAGACGTCTCCTTCAAGGACCTGGGGCTGGCGGTTATAGACGAGGAGCACAAATTCGGCGTCGTGCACAAGGAGCGCCTCAAGCGCATGCGGTCGCAAGTCGACGTGCTGACGCTGTCCGCGACGCCCATCCCGCGCACTCTGCACATGTCGCTGGCCGGGGTGCGTGACCTGAGCACCATCGAGACGCCGCCCGAAGAGCGGCTGCCGATAAAGACCTACGTGTCTGAAGACAGCCAGGAGCTGGTGCGCGAGGCGCTGCTCCGTGAGCTTGACCGCGGCGGCCAGGCGTTTGTGCTGCACAACCGCGTCAAGGACATCGAGGAGTTCGCCGCCCAGCTCCAGAAACTTGTGCCCGAGGCGACGTTCGAGGTCGGCCACGGGCAAATGGCGGAAGACGACCTGGAAGAGGTCATGGCCCAGTTCGCCAACAGAGAGTTCGACGTGCTGGTGTGCACGACGATCATCGAGTCTGGTCTGGACCTGCCGAACGTCAACACGCTGATCGTGGACAGGGCGGACATGTTCGGGCTGTCGCAGCTCTACCAGCTGAGGGGCCGCATCGGCCGCGGCGCCAACCGGGCCTACGCCTACCTCCTAGTGCCCCGCGGGAGGCAGCTCACGGAGAGTGCGGAGGCGCGCCTGAACACAATCCTGGCTGCCGCGGAGCTGGGCGCCGGGTTCCAGATCGCCATGCGGGACCTGGAGATACGCGGCATCGGCAACATCGTCGGGCCTGAACAGAGCGGGCACATCTCCGCGATTGGGTTCGACCTCTACACGAAGCTGCTGGCCGACGCCGTGGCAGAGCTGAAAGCCGGCCATGACGGGAAAGCCGCGCCGGCCGTGCCGGAGTTCTCGACGGTCCGCGTCGACCTCGGCGTGGACGCCCGCATCCCGGACAGCTACGTCGAGGACCTGGCGCAGCGTCTGTCGGCGTACCAGCGGCTGGCGCGGGTGCGGGAACTGCCCGAGGTCGACGACCTCCGGGTAGAACTCCGGGACCGCTTCGGGCCAGTCCCCAGGAATGTTGACCTGCTGCTGCACGCCACCCGGATGCGGGTCCTGGCTGAGGGCGCCAACGTCGCGAACGTGAGCACGACCGAGGACCGGGCGCTCTTGACGCTGCGCGAGCCGACGGGCGGCGCACGCGCCGCGCTGCAGAAGGCGCTGGGGCGTGGAGTCGACGTCGGGCACATGCAGGTGCGGGTGGAGATTGACCGGGAGGACCCCGAGTGGCTGGACGAGCTCCTGGCGACATTCGTGCAGATCTTGACGTTCCGGGAGCGCGCCCTCAAGACCGTGGCGGCGACCGGAAGCTAACAGGCACTCCTCGCCACCGCACCTATGAGCGGGTCACAGAGGAGCCGGCCCGAGGGACACGACCTCCCACCGGTCATTTCGTCCCCGGACCCATCAACGACCTGGCCCGCCGCCTATGAGTATCCTCGGCTGTGCCCAAAAGCTAGAGGTCATTCAGATCTCCCCTCCCCCTCGATGGGTGAGGGTTTAGCGACTGTGTTGGTCTGTCAAGGGGCTGAAGGGTGCCAGGACGCGCCTCGCCTCATCATCGAGTTGCGCATTACGAGCAGCTTTCGGGCGGCGGCGGTGAGTGCGAGTTTTTTGGGCTTGCCCTTTTCGACGAGCCGTTTGTAGAAGGCAGCCATCTGCCTCGGGGCCCGGATGGCCGACAGGGCGGCCATGTACAGGGCAGACCGCACCACGGCACGGCCTCCGGAGACGGTGCGCTTACCGCGCATGAGGCCGCTGTCGCGGTTGAAAGGCGCCAGGCCCGCAAGTCTGGCGATCTCCTTATTGCTGACCTGCCCGAGGTCGGGCAGGTCAGCAATAAGGGTCACTGCCGTCACCTCTCCCACACCAGGCACGCTCTTGAGCAGGCCCTTTTTCGACTCCATCTCCGGGTCCTCAGAGGTGGCCTTTCTGATCGCCTCCTCCACGTCCTCCAACTCCCCTTCCAGCCACCTGATGTGCTTGTCCAGGCGCTCGATCACAGAGGGGACGGCAGCCCTCGCCAGCCTGTTCCTCTCGGTCGTAATCATCCCCACTATCTCCCTCCTCCGGTCCGCCAGGCCGCCGACCTCCTTGTGAGCCTGTGTGCGGGGAGTTCTGGGCTGTGGCCCGACAGCTTCAGCGAAGTGTGCGATCACGCCCGCGTCTATCTCATCGGTCTTCGCCAGCCGGCCTGTGGCCCGTGCAAAGTCTCTGACACCGCCGGGGTTTACGACAGCTACAGGCACCCCGGCAGCCTCCAAGGCTGCTGCAGCCTGCTCTTCCAGCTTGCCCGTCGCCTCCATCACCACCATTGACACGCCAGCCGTCTGCACAAGCTTCTGCGCCTTACGCAAGCCTGCCGCCGTGTACGGCACGCTCAGGCTCTTCCCACCCGGGCGGATGTGCAAGTCCAGCTTGTCCTTCGACACGTCGGTCCCGGCGTAAACTCTCACGGTAGACATCGCTGTTCCCTTCCTTGCAAATACGGGCCCCAAGCCCTAGAAGTCATCCCGATATTGCGTTGAGAATGATCATGGCGCAGGCGATGAAGAGGAAGGCGAGGTAGGTCTGGGCGTTCCGTTCCTTCCTCACGAGGAGCCGGTCGTAGTTCCCGAGCCAGGCGAACAGACGCTCGATACGCCAGCGCTGCCTGTAGCGAGTGAGGTCCGGCTTCGGCCCCGGGCGGGGGCGCCGGTTGCGTCTGAACGGGATCACGGGACTGATGCTCCGTTTCCTCAGCGCGGTCCTGAAGGCATCAGAGTCGTAGCCCTTGTCCGCCACCAGAGACTTCGGCCTCATCTTCGGACGCCTGCTCTTCCTCGCGACCCGCACAGCGTCAATCACAGCTTCAGCGAGGTGGACTTCGCTCTTCTGTGCACTGTCAATAAGTACCGCCAGAGGGCGTCCGTTGCCGTCCGTCACCATCATGATCTTGGTCCCTTTCCCTTTCCTCGTGAGCCCTATCGCGGCTCCCCTTTTTTGCCGGCACGAATGTGCCGTCAAGGAAAGCCTGGCTCCAGTCCAGTCTCCCAGACTGGTCCAGGGCGCTCACAAACGCCATCCATATCCGCTCCCACACCCCTTCCTCCTGCCATTTCTGTAGCCGCCCGTGGCACCGGGACGGGCTGCCGAGCTCCCGAGGCAGGTCCTTCCACCTCGCACCTGTACGCAGCACCCACAGGATCCCGTTCAGCGTCTGCCGGTCGTCCGCTCTGGGCCTGCCAGGCCCACGCTGCTCCGGAAGCAGCGGCGAGATGAACTTCCACTGTGCGTCGGTCAACTCCTCAAGGTCCATGGCTGACTCCCTTCTCAAAGGCCGTCAGCCACAGGTTTCAATTGCCCGGC
>CAYWBD010000009.1:0-5423 GCA_964456315.1 uncultured Thermoflexus sp. | reverse complement strand
GGGGCGATGATGCTGGTCGAACTCGAGAATGCCGGGCCGGCGACGATTGTCCTCGACACGGCGGAGCGGAAGCAGCCGAGGGACTGAGTGACTGTCCCAATGGTGGCGTGGGCTTCCCCCTCACCCTAGCCCTCTCCCGCTGGGAGA
Source organism: uncultured Thermoflexus sp. (assembly GCA_964456315.1). Lineage (GTDB taxonomy): Bacteria > Chloroflexota > Dehalococcoidia > Lucifugimonadales > Lucifugimonadaceae > SHXW01. Next base: position 5,276 of record CAYWBD010000009.1, on the reverse strand, counting down.
GGGAATTTGGGCGGGCCGCAGTCGCAGCGCTACTTCGGTGACCAGAACGCGAGGAAGCCTTCACCGATGCTGACGGGCGCGGCGGCGCCTGCGGCATCGAGCACCCAGACGTTCTCAGGGACGCCCCTGGGAGGGGGTGGCGGGGTGTCACCTTCGGCCACGGGCTGCGCCGCTGGGAGCATGGAGCCCGCCACGACGATGCGCGTGCTGTCCGGGGACCAGATCTGGCTGGCGTTGCCGTACTGGTCGAAAAAGGACAGGACAAACTCGGACTCCGGGCTGGGCAGGTTGGTGACCAGTGGAGTCGCCTGGGCTGTCGCCACGTCCACGATGAGCCAGTCGACGGCCAGCCGGTAGGACTTCGACGCCGCGGCGACCGCTAACTTCTTGCCGTCCGGCGACCACCAGAAGGCGTAAAGAGTGCGTCTGAGGACCTCACGCTCTGCACCGCCCTGCGCGGACACGACGCTGAGACGCTCGAAGAGGCCGGTGTCGCCGCCGCGAGCGACCGCGACATGGTCGTCGGCCGGCGACCAACGGAAGCCCACGATGCCCGCTGCCTCGCCGAGGTCCAGAGGCGGCACGCCCTCAGCCTGCCTGACGAGCAACCGCTTCTCTCCCTGCACTTCGTCGCCGTAGGCGAACCGGTTGTCGGCGGGGGCAAAGTGCGGGGCGTAGTAGTTCTGGGCCGGGTTGCTCAGTTGCAGGGAGCGGCGTCCTCGTTCGCCCGCCAGGCCCATCTGATATAGGAACAGTGTGTCCCGCAGGTGAACGAGTAGGAAGTTTGAGTCGGGCGACCAGGCCAGGTAAACAGGCGCGCCGACCGCCACGCCCTCGAACTTGCCTGTTTCGCTGTCCAGGACGAGCGTGACCAGCTCCTGGCTGGCGCCCGCTATCAGGGCCACGCGGTTGCCATCCGGCGACCACATGGCGAAGTGCGGCACGCCGTTGCCGATGCCCAGGCTCTGGGGGTCGTCGGTGTACATGGTGACGTGCTCGCCTCCGAGCGCCGGCGCACGCAGCAGGCTTACGTCCGAGCCGCCGTTGGCCGCCTCCAGCACGGACGAGAACATCACCGAGCCGCCGTCGGGCGACCACACCGGCCAGGTGTACTGGCCGCCCGGCGATCCTGGGCCGGTCCAGGGCGATATCTGGATGCGGTCCGTGCCGTCAGGCTTCGCGGTGTAGACGTGCCCGTCGACACCCGCGTACGCGATGCGGTTGACCAGCCCGGTTGCTATCAGCCTGGGAGGCACTGGCCCGGGCAGTGGCGTGGGTGACGGCGACGCCGAAGCGGTGGGTGTCCCGGCCGGGGCCGGTGAGGGGAGGGCCGTCGGTTGCGCCTGTGGAGTCGCCTCGGCCGGAGGGGCTGCCTTAGCTGACGGCGAGGCGAGAGGTGTGCCGGGCGCCGGCGGCGTTGTCGTTGGGGCGGCGGCTATCGCCGTAGTCAGCGAAGACGCGGGCGGCGTAGGCGAGGGGCTGGCGGTGTCGGCGGCGTTGCTGCACGCCAGTACAGCCGCAAGGACGACAACCGCGACAAGGGCGCACGCGGCGCGCCTGCCGCGCCGCAGGACGCGGCCCCACGGCGCCGTGGACCGCCGTTGCCCGGCGAGGCTGGTCGGAGAGAGTGGCACAGGCTTTATCGCGACAAGTAGTCAAGGCCGATGTCGAGCGCCTTGACCGAGTGTGTGAGCGCGCCGACGGAAATGAGGTCCACCCCTGCTTCGGCGATGTGGCGGACGGTGTCCAGCCTGACGCCCCCTGATGCTTCTACGAGGCAGCGGCCCATCGCGATCTGTACAGCCCTTCGCATCTCATGGACGGGCATGTTGTCCAACATGATGATGTCCGCGCCCGCCTCAACGGCCGCCGTGGCCTCCTCAACAGACTCCACTTCGACCTCAATCTTGACGGTGTGAGGCGCCCTGGCACGGGCACGCCGGACTGCGTGTCCCAGGGTAAGACCCTCCGCCTGGAGCGCTGCAAGGTGGTTGTCTTTGATCAGCACGCCGTCCGCCAGGTTGCGCCTGTGGTTCCTGCCCCCGCCGGCTGTGACGGCGTACTTGTCGAGGGCACGGAGGCCGGGCACAGTCTTGCGCGTATCGACAATTGTGGCGCCGGTGCCCTCGACCGCCTTCACGAACAAGGCGGTCATTGTCGCGATGCCGCTCATGCGCTGGATGAAGTTGAGGGCGGTGCGTTCCGACATCAGGATTGACGCCATAGGCCCGCTGACCGTGGCGACTGTCTCGCCGCCTTCAAGCTTGTCGCCGTCTAGCAGTTTGGCAGCGACTTTCAGGCGGGGGTCAAGCCTTGTGCACACGGCCAGCGCGACTTCGACCCCTGCAAGCACGCCGGGCGCGCGCGCCACAAAGCTGGCGCTGCCTTGCAGGTGGGGAGGGATGAGGGCGACTGTCGTAACGTCGCCGCTGGAAAGGTCTTCGGCCAGGGCACGGTCGATGATCGCAGCGAGTTCGGGGAGCAGCGGCAGCATGGCGTCCTCTACTGGAGGTTATCTACTAAATCCAATTGGTAGATGGATTTTCGCCCTCTCCCTGGCCCTCCCCCGTCGAGGGCGAGGGGATTCCTGGAAGACGTTTGGACAAGAAAAGGGGCACGACAAGTCGTGCCCCGCGCCGTCAGGCCTGGCCTGATCCCCTACCCGCCCACTTCCAGCATGCGCTCCAACGATTTTAGGGCCTCGCTGCGTGTGGGTTCGGGAATGCTGACCTTGTTGATGATGAGGCCCGCCATGAGGCCCTCCAACACCCACAACAGGTACGCCGGGTGGATGCGGTACATCGTCGCGCAGGGGCAGACGACCGGGTCAAGGCAGAAGACGGTCTTGTCGGGGTTCTCCTTCGCCAGGCGGCTGACCAGGTTTATCTCCGTGCCGATTGCCCATGCGGAGCCCGCAGGCGCCCTGCTGACGGCGTTGACTATGAACTCGGTGGAGCCGTTCTGGTCCGCAGCCCGGACAACGTCCAGGGTGCACTCCGGGTGGACGACGACCGTGACGCCAGGGTGCTTTTCCCGGGCCTCTTTGATCTGCTCGACGGTGAAGCGGGTGTGGACCGAGCAGTGGCCCTGCCAGAGGATGAGTTTTGCCGCCCGGATCTGCTGGGCGGTCAGGCCGCCGGTGGGCCGGAAGGGGCTCCACAGGGCCATTTCCGAAAGCCCGATGCCGAACTTGACGCCGGTGTTGCGGCCAAGGTGCTGGTCAGGCAGGAACAGGACGCGCTTGCCGCGCCCGTACGCCCATTTGAAGACCTCGGCTGCGTTAGACGACGTGCAGACGATGCCGCCGTTACGACCGCACAGCGCCTTGATGGCCGCCGTGGAGTTCATGTAGGTGACAGGGATGACCTCGCCGGGGGCGCCGCCCAGGGCCTGCGCCAGGTCCGACCAGCACTCTTCAACGTCGCCGGTGCGGGCCATGTCGGCCATTGAGCAGCCGGCCGCGAGGTTCGGCAGGATCACGGACTGCGACGGCCCGGTCAGGATGTCAGCGGTCTCGGCCATGAAATGCACGCCGCAGAAGATGATGAACCGGGCGTCCCGGGTCTGGGCAGCAAGCTTGGAGAGCTTGTAGGAGTCGCCTCGGAAGTCGGCGTACTTGATGATGTCTTCGCGCTGGTAGTGGTGTCCCAAGACGACCGTAGAGTCGCCCAGCGCCTTCCTGGCCTCGGCGATGCCGAGGTCGAGCTCGGCCGGGGTGAGCCTCAGGTAGCGGGCCGGCACTTTCTGCCAGCGGACGCCAGACCGGAACTCTTCCTCTAGCGTCTTGGTCCGCAGGTTGCCGTCAGTCTGGCAGAACGCGGACTGCTCGAGCTCCGTGATGGGGATAACGGTCTGGCGCGGGCTGGTGGTCATGCTAGCGTCGGCTCCCGGCGCATCACGCTGGCTGGGCCGCCAGCGGCGTGGTCACGGGCTGCCCCTCCAGGGACCATGGCGTCGTTGCGGTGACCTTCACCCACACGCTGTCACCAACCGCCGGGCTGGCGCCAGAGGGTGCGCCGCCATATTCCTGACGTTGTGAGACAGGATCTATGTAGACCAGTTTATCGCTGCGGGTGCGACCGTGCATGCGGCCTCTTGTTGAGCCGTCGACCAGCAAACTGACCTCGCGTCCTTCGTACAGGGCGTTTATGTCAGTCTGGACCCGCTCCTGAAGTGCGCCGAGAGCTGCGAGGCGGCGCTTCTTTTCTGCGGCCGGTACATCATCGTCGAGCGAGCGTGACGCGACGGTACCGGGACGGCCCGAGTACATGGCGGCGTGCACTTTGTCGAACCGGACCTCTTCCAGCACGTCGAGTGACCGCTGGAACTGGACGTCTGACTCCCCGGGGAACCCGACTATCACGTCGGTGCTCAGGGTGACCCCGGGGACGGTCTCCCTGATCTCGGCGACTTTTTCCAGGTATTGCGAGCGCGTGTAGGAGCGCCGCATGTCGGCGAGGACCTTGTCATCGCCTGCCTGGAAGGGAAGGTTCACGTGCTCGCACACCGTGGGCAGGTCGCGGACTGCGCGGATGATACGGCTGGACATGTCGTTCGGGTGTGACGTGAGGAACCGGATGCGCTGCAGGCCCTCGACGTCTTGTAGGGCCTCCAGCAGGTCCGCCAGGTCCATGCGCGGGTGCACGTCGTGGCCGTAGGAGTCCACGTTCTGGCCGAGCAGAGTGACTTCCTTCACGCCGCGGGTGGCAAGCAGTTGCACCTCGTGGAGCAGCTCTTCGACGGTGCGGCTGACTTCCCTGCCTCGCCTGTAAGGGATGATGCAGAACGTGCAGAACTTGTCGCAGCCATGGACGATTGGCACGAAGCTGGCGACTTGCGGGGCCGCGGGAACGAGGTTGGCCAGGCAGCCGTCGGCGTCCCCGCCTGTCTTCGCGGCGGCGGCGCGGAGGACGGCTTCGAACTCCTGGGGCCGGGCCCAGACGTCCACCTGTGGGAACCTGCGCTGGAGGTCGTCGTGGCGCGGGCCGACCATGCAGCCCATGACCGCGATGAGGCGGTCGGGGTGCGCCGCCTTGATTGGCTTGAGCTTGCCGAGCAGGCCGGTGGCGGTGTCCTCGGCGGCCTGGCGCACGACGCACGTGTTGAGCACGATCACATCGGCGCTTTCGGGCGTGTTCGTCTGTTCGAGGCCGAGCTGAACCAGCCCGCTCTCCAGCCGTTCGGAGTCGGACTTGTTCATCTGGCAGCCGACTGTCCAGAGGTGGTATGTGGGCATGCGTGGTGCGCCGGTCCGGTGTGTGGGGGAGGGGAGTGGC
>CAYWBD010000008.1:0-12574 GCA_964456315.1 uncultured Thermoflexus sp. | reverse complement strand
AGCGCGGCGTCGACGTGCTCCGGCTCGAACCAGCCCATGTGGCCGATGCGCACGATCTTCCCGGTCATCGGGCCCTGCCCGCCGCCTATCACGACACCGCTGTCCTTGCGCACCCGCGCCACGACGGCTTTGCCGTCGATGCCCGCGGGCACTTTTATCGCCGTCACAGTGTCCGATGCGAAGGCACGCTCCGGGAAGATCTCAAGCCCAAGCTTGAGAGCCCCGTTGCGGGTGCGCTCGGCGATCGTGTGGTGGCGGTCGAACACCTTCTCGACACCCTCCTCCACGATGCGCTGCAGCGAGACCTCCAGCGCGTACATGGCAGGCAGGCACGGCGTGAACGGCGGCTGCCCGATCTTGAGGTAGTCGCGGTACTGGGCCATGTCAAAGTAATACCGCGGCATCTTCGCGGCGGACTGCGCTCTCCAGGCCTTCTGGCTGAACGTGACCATGGCGATGCCCGGCGGGGCAATCCAGGCTTTCTGCGACGCCGTCGCCACGACGTCCAGCCCCCAGGCGTCTACCGCGATGGGCATGGCGGCGGCAGACGACACTGCGTCCACCAGCACCAGCGCGTCGGAGTTGTCGTGTACTGCTTTCGCAACGAGGCCCACCGGGTTCGAGACGCCTGTTGAACTCTCGTTGTGGGTGAGGATGACGGCCCGGACGCCCTTCGACTGGCGCAGCTTGCGGCCAAGCTCGGCCGGGTCTACGGGCCTGCCGTGCGGGAACGACATCACCTCGACGTCCGCGCCGTAGGCCTTCGCTATGTCTGCAAAGCGGTCGCCGAAGAAGCCGATGCTCAGCGCCAGCACCTTGTCGCCGGGCGAGAGGGTGTTGACGATGGCGGCTTCCATCCCGCCGGTGCCGGAAGACGTGATGAAGTAGGCGTCGCCCTTCGTCATGAAGACCGTCTTGAGGTTCGCCGTCATGCGGGCCAGCATGTCTGCGTACTCGGGGCCGCGGTGGTTCATCATCTGGGTGCCCGCGGCCTCCAGGATGTCGTCCGGGAGCGGGACGGGGCCCGGTATGCGCAGGTTCTCGTGCGCCAGCTTCGCGGCTGTGGTCTTGCGGGCGGTGGTGGTCAAAGCGGTGTCTCCAAAGGCAGGGGCATTCCGACCAGAGTGCTCCGTACTGGAACTGCTGACGTCGGGGAGCCATAGTCAGTTTACGGCTCCGGCACACACCCGGCGGCTGAAACCCGGCGCAGACACCGCGATGTCATTCTGAGCGAAGGCACGGAGGGCCGGAGCGAGGAATCTCGCTCAAACGGCGGCGCGTCGGCCGCAGGGCTTCTTCCGCTGGGCGAGATTCTTCGCTGCGTTCGCCTCTGGCGAACTCCGCTCAGAATGACATCAAGGGCCTTCGGGACATCTACGGGCCGCTCACCCGCACCAGCCGGTAGGTCTTCGCACCGCGGCGCAGGACGATGACCCGCCCCTCGATCAGGTGCGAGAGCGTCACGGCCGCCCTGGGGTCTTCGACCCGGGTGTCGTTCAGGTAGGCTCCGCCCTGTTCGACTAGTCGGCGCCCCTCGGCGTTGGACGCGCACAGGCCGGCCATCACCGCGAACTTGTCGAAGGGCACGCCAGGGCCTTCCAGGGCCGACCGCGTCATCTCGGCCGCGGGCGCGCCGTCAAGCACTTCTTCGATCTCACCTGCCGACAGGCGCGCCAGCTCTCCGCCAAAGAACGCGCCCGTCACCCGCTTCGCCTGCGCCACCCCGTCCGGGCCGTGCAGGCGGAAGGTCACGTCCTCGGCCAGCCTGCGCTGGGCCTCGCGCTTGGACGGCTCGGCACGAACGGCCTCCTCAAGGGGCGCGACATCATCCGGCCCAAGCAGCGTGAAGCGCTTCAGGTAGTCGATGGCATCGCGATCGTCAGTGTTCAAGAAGAACTGGTACAGGCGGTACGGCGAGGTCTGCGACGGGTCCAACGTGGGGGCCCCGCCGATGCTCTTGCCGAACTTTTCGCCCGACGCCGTGGTCACGAGCGGGTAGACCATGGCGTGCGGCTCGCCATGCGGCAGATTGGAGACTCCGATGACGCTAACGCCCCCAACTTCTGCGGTCTCCACTCGATCACCGCTTGGATGCTTCGCGTGCCAGCGTTTGATCAGGTCCACTCCGGCCAGGATGTTGCCCCACTGGTCCGAGCCGCCCATCTGCAGGGTGCAGCCGTGCTGGCGGTACATCTCCAGGTAGTCGTAGGCCTGCAGGAGCATGTAGCTGAACTCGGTGTACGAGATACCCGCTTCCCGGTCCAGGCGTGCCTTCACGGACTCCTTGCCCAGCATATAGTTGACGCTGAAGTGCTTGCCGGTGTCGCGCAGGAAGTCCACCAGGCCGAGCTTCAGCAGCCAGTCGGCGTTGTTGATGAGCCTGGCGGGGTTCGGCTTGCGCTCGTCGAAGTCCAAGAAGTGCGCCAGCTGCGCCCGGATCCCCGCAAGGTTCTCCTCGATGACGCCCTTGGTGAGCAGTTGCCGCTCGTCCTTGCGGCCGCCAGGGTCGCCGATCATGCCGGTGCCGCCGCCGACGATGGCTATCGGCGTGTGCCCGTGACGCTGCATGTGGACCAGGCCCATGATCGGCACCAGGTTGCCGATGTGCAGGCTCTTCGCCGTGGGGTCAAAGCCGATGTAGCAGGTCACTTTGCCAGACGCGAGCACCTTCTCGCAGCCGTGCGTGGCGTCGAAGACCATGCCGCGCCACTTGAGCTCTTCGTAGACGTTAGGGAACGCAGAGTTTGTCATCTGGGACGTTTGCCCCTCACCCTGACCCTCTCCCGGCGGGAGAGGGGACCGTTGAAAGGATTGCACGCGCCTGCGCGACGTCCTTCTTGATCTGCTCGGCAAGCGGCCCGGGGCCGGAGTAGGCGACTTCGCCGCGGAGCCGCTCGACAAACTCTAGCCTTAGCGACCTGCCGTAGATGTCCTGAGCGAAATCCAGGATGTACGCCTCGACGCGGCGCTCGTTTTGCTGCCCGAACGTCGGCCGCACGCCGATGGACGTCGCCGACATGTGCCTCGTCCCGTCCAGGTGCGCCCACGTAGCGTAGATGCCGTCCATCGGCAGGGTCGCATGTGCGAACGGGCCCAGGTTGGCAGTCGGGAAGCCCAGCTCACGGCCCCGGCGGTCGCCGGCAATCACCGGGCCGGTCAGCGAGAAGGCCCGTCCGAGCATGCGCGCCGCGTCCTGGACTCGCCCTTCGGCGAGCGCCCGGCGGACCGCAGAGCTCGACACCGGCGCGCCGTCCAGCGTGGCGAGCGGCGCGCTCACCACGTCGAACCCGATCCGTGCCCCAAGAGCCTGCAAGGCGGGCGAGTCGAGCTGGTCGTGGCCCTGCCGCGCCCCCGGGCCCAGCACCATCACACGCATCTTCAGCGCGCTCTGCAGCGCGGTCAGGAACTGTTCTGCGCTCAGGCGGCGTATGGACTCGTCAAAGTTCACGACAGCCACCGTGTCCGTGCCGACCTCACGCAGGAGCTGCAGCCGCTCCTCAAACTCGCACAGGTACGAGAACGGCATGCCGGGGCGGACCACCGACCGCGGCTGCTGCCGGAAGGTGAGCGCGACAGACCGCAGGCGCCGGGAGCGCGCCTCATCGCACAGCGCCGCCAGCAGCCTGCGGTGCCCGAGGTGGACGCCGTCGAACGTGCCGACCGCGACCGCCGCCGGCTGTGCGTCGGGGTGGGCGCGGGCAAGTTGTTCGCCGAGTATCATATCGACCAGGGATTATCCAAGGATTCGGACCGGCAGATGGAAATGCGCCCTCTCCCTACACCCTCCCCCACTGAGGAATAGGGGACATGCTCACACTCTCCTTGAACCCTCCCCCATCAAGGGGGAGGGGATTTCGGGATGACCTCAAGCGCTCACGCCGCGGCGGGGACGCACCGGGGCGCCACCCTGCCGGCCGTGACTCCCTGGGTGGCCCATGCTCAGGCGTGCGCGGGCAGCGCCTGGGCGGCCTTCAGCGCAGCGTGCGCCTCCAGCATCAGCGCCTCGGTCTCTTCCCAGCCGATGCAGGCGTCTGTGATGGACACGCCGTACTTCAAGGCCGACGGGTCCGCACCGAGTTTCTGGCTGCCTTCGTAGATGTGGCTCTCCAGCATGATGCCGACTATGTGGCGGTTGCCCGCGGCGCGCTGTCCGACCACATCGCGGAAGACTATCGGCTGGTTGCGGTGGTCCTTGCCTGAGTTGCCGTGGGAGCAGTCCACCATCAAGTACGGCGGCAAGCTGGCCTTCTTGAGCCGGTCCACCGCGTCGGCGACGTTCTCCGCGGAGTAGTTCGGCCCCCTCACGCCGCCGCGCAGGATGATGTGCCCGTCCGGGTTGCCCGTGGACTTGATGACGCTGACCCGGCCATGCTCGTCAACAGACAGGAAGGTGTGGGGCACGCGCGCCGCCAGGATGGCGTCCACCGCGATCTGAATTGAGTGCTGCGTGCCGCCCGTACCGTTCTTGTACCCGATGGGCATGCTCAGCCCCGACGCGAGCTGACGGTGCGTCTGGCTCTCCACGGTGCGTGCGCCGATCGCGCCCCACGAGACCACATCCGCCATGTACTGCGGCGTGACCGGGTCCAGCCACTCGGTGCCAGCAGGCAGGCCCACCCGGAGCACGTCCAGGAGCACACGCCTGCCGCGGTCAAGGCCCGTGACCATGTCGAAAGAGCCGTTGAGGTGGGGGTCGTTGATGAAACCTTTCCAGCCGACTGTCGTGCGGGGCTTCTCGAAGTAGACACGCATCACGATCAGGATGCGGTCACGCACGCGGTCGGCTAGCTGGACGAGGCGGCCGGCGTACTCGAGCACGGCCTTTTCGTCGTGCACCGAGCAGGGGCCGACAAGCATGAACATGCGGTCGTCACGCCCGCTGATGATCTCAGCGATCTGCTCGCGGCCCTGCGAGACAAGCTCCGCGATCGGCCCGGTGATCGGGAGGCGGCGTACGAAGGCGTCCGGCGGCTCCAGGGGCGTCATGGCTTCAATGTGGAGGTTGGAAGTCTGTTTCATGGCTCGGCTCTCTCGTTTCTGTGTCCGGGTGGTGGGAGCCTGCGCCCTTTTGCAACTTCTGCGCCTGCCGGTCCGAGGCAGGCAGGGCGGGCGCGGCTCGTCAGGCAGGGCTGCGTGTGACGGCGACGTGACGGACGCCTGCGCAGCTAGCTCGTATAGCCGACGGACAGGCGCCCGCGCGTAAAGGCGAACAAGGGGGAGGAGTGGGCGGGGGCGACTGCTGGCCGGACAGTCGCAACGGGCAGACCCAGACGCGCACCGCCCAAAAGGGGACGGGGGCCTGAGTTAGCCGCGCTGTGACAGGGTGTCATTGCTTTGCCGCTGGGGCCAGGTCCTTCCGGAGGCTGACCGCGTCCCGCAAGTATACGTGACGGATTTCGCGCTGCGTTTTCTCAGTGTTCCAGAGCATCAGCACACGGATGCAGCGCGGCTGGCCGTGCGGCACGGACATCTCGTGGCTGTTCAGCAGCGGGACGTAGTCCCAGCCCAGGCGCTCGCGTGCGGCCACCGCCGGGAACTCGGCGATGAGGTCCGGGCTGGTCGTGAATTGCACCGCGGCGAGGTCCGCAGAGTCAATCTCATTGCGCGCCAGCATCGCCTTGAGCAGCTCTTCGGTGGCGTCGATGACCGCCGCGCGCTCGTTGGCCCGCGCGGTCGTCGCACCCCGGACGCCTCTGACTTTCATCATGAACCGGAGATGTTAGCGGAAGTTGCGAGGGCCGGATAGCACCAACGCTGTTTCACGGCCTGGGGCCGCTACCCGTCGGCGCCGGCCTCTTGGTCGCCTGGGCCAGCGACCTGATGTACGCACCGGCCCGCCCAGCCGCGCCGCTCTCCGGCCCGGCGCCTATGGCCTCGACCAGCGCGGCGCCGACGACCGCGCCGTCTGCGAACTGCGCGACCTCTGCGACGTGCTCAGGCTTGGAGATGCCGAACCCGACCGCCACGGGCAGAGCCGTGTGCTGGCGGACCCTCGCGACCAGGCCGCGCACCCGCTGCGAGACCGTCGCGCGTGCGCCGGTGACGCCCATCACGCTGACGCAGTAGACGAAGCCCCCCGCACGCCGGCAGCCCAGAGCGATGCGCTCGTCAGTCGATGTCAGGGCCAGCAGGGGCACGACGGCCAGGCCGTTGGCGTTCGCATTGGCGGTCAGCGGCCCGGCCTCTTCCGACGGGAGGTCCGCCACGATGAGGCCGTTGACCCCGGCTGCGGCGGCCTGTTCGCAGAACTTCTCCGGCCCAAAGGCCAGCAGCGGGTTGTAGTACCCCATCAAGATGAACGGCGCTGTGACACCGTCCTGCCGCAGCCCGGCGGCGACCTCCAGGCACAGCTTCGGCGTCACGCCTTGTTCGAGCGCCGCGAAGCTGGACTTCTGGATGGTCGGCCCCTCAGCCAGCGGGTCGCTGAACGGCACGCCCAGCTCCACCACGTCAGCGCCTGCCTCGACAATGGCCTTCACGATACCCGGTGTGGCAGCTGGCGACGGGTAGCCGACCGTGACAAACGGCGCCAGCGCGATGCGGCCCTTGCTCCGGGCGGCCTCGAATGCTTGTCTGATGAGGTCTGGCATCTGTCTCCGCAGTCTTCAACCATCGACGGGCCACCCAGTCCGGCGGCGCGCGGCCCGGCAAGCTCGGCCTCCCGACTCTAGAATCCCGAGTCGGGCGCGTAACGGGCGATAAGGATACCTGCTGTGTTGTGCAGCGCATGGATGCCGATGCTCGGCACGATCGAGCCGCTCTTGACGTACGACAGCGCCATCGCAACGCCCAGTACGAACGTCGGAAAGTACAGCCCCGGTTCAACGTGGAACAGGGCGAACACGGCGCTGCTGAGCGCCGCAGCGGTCAGCGGGCTGTAGCGCCGGGCCAGCCCTCCCAGCACGAAAGCCCGGAAGAAGATCTCCTCGTTCAGCGGCGCCCAGATGCCGGCCAGCAAGACCGCTCCCCAGACCCCCCCGGACATTTCGAGGACCTCCGTCGCGTTGTCCGGAGGCTTCAGCCACTCTATGCCGGCGGCGTCAACAACAAGCCCGTAGACAACCGCCGTGCCCAGCGCGCATAGCCAGAGCAGCAGGGCGTAGCCGTACGCCTTGCCAGAACGCGGCCAGACAAACCCCAGGTGCCACAGCCCTGCGTTGTGCTTCGCCAGTGAGAACGCCGCCGCCGCGCCAAGGAGCACGCCCCCCTGGAAGATGATGGACGCGAGGGTCAGAGAGACGCCCAGGACCTCGCCGTCGAGCGGCGACTCTGCGTCGCCCCCGCCATTTGCGATCGCGATCGCAAGGCCCAGGGCGAGCAGCACCCCGATGGCGGCAAGGAGCGCCCAGACGATGTCCCGAGGGCCCCAGGGCGTCGCTGGGAGGAGGCTCTGGAGTCTCATGCTTTCAGGTTGCAACGACCCGCACCGGCGGTCGCCAGGGTGGGCCGGGCATGTCGGTGGAAACGCGGCGACCAGCCAGGCCTATGGCCTCGCACACGGCTAGCCGGCGGCTAAAGCGTCTGAGGCTCAGGGCCCCTGACCGGGGCCGACATGGACGGCTCAGCGCTACCCTCGCCCGTTGGTGTGGCCGGCGGCTGGGGGGCCGGGGTGGGCGGCGCCTGCCGGGGCGGCGGGACATCCCCCTGCACCAGGGCCTTCATCTCGTCCGCCTCAATCGTCTCGTGCTCGAGCAGGTAGGCCGCAATCCTGTCCAGCTCTGGCCGGTGCTCGGTAAGGATGCGCTCGGAGCTCGCGCGCCCGCTTTCCAGGAGGCGGTCGACTTCAGAGTCGATGACGACCTCGGTGCGCAGGCTGTAGTCCCGCTCTTCGGAAATCTCCCGGCCAAGGAAGATCGACTCCTGCCGCTTGCCGAACGACCGCGGGCCGAGTTTCTTGCTCATGCCGTAGCGGGTGACCATCATGCGGGCAACGCGCGTGGCGCGTTCAAGGTCGCTGGAGGCGCCGGTGGAGGCCTCGCCGTACTTGACCATCTCGGCGGTGCGGCCGCCCATTGCGGTGGCGATCTCCGCCTCAAACTGGGTCAGCGTTTCCGTGTAGCGGTCCTCCTGGGGCAGGTAGCGGGTGTAGCCGCCCATATGCCCGCGCGACACGATGGAGATCTTGAACACCGGGTCCGCGCCGGGCATGAAGTATGCGGTCAGCGCGTGGCCAGCCTCGTGGAACGAGGTAAGCTCGCGCTCCTTGGCCGTGATGACACGGCTCTTACGCGCCGGGCCCGCGATGACGCGGTCGATGGCCTCTGTCATCTCCGCGAAGCCCACTGTCTTCTTGCCGCGGCGCGCCGCCAGGATGGCCGCCTCGTTGATCAGGTTCGCGAGGTCCGCGCCGGAGAAGCCGGGCGTCTGCTTGGCGATCCTCTGGAGGTCCACTTCCTTGTCAATGGGCTTGCCCTTGGAGTGGACGTCCAGGATGGCGGTCCGGCCCCGGATGTCCGGGTTATCCAGGATCACGCGCCGGTCGAAGCGGCCTGGCCGCAGCAGCGCCGGGTCCAGGATGTCCGGGCGGTTGGTGGCCGCCACGACGATCACGTTCGTGGACGTGTCAAACCCGTCCATCTCGACCAGGATCTGGTTCAGGGTCTGCTCTCGCTCGTCGTGCCCGCCGCCGACGCCCGCGCCGCGGTGGCGGCCCACGGCGTCGATCTCATCGATGAACACGATGCAGGGCGCGTGGCGCTTGGCCTGGTCAAAGAGGTCGCGGACGCGGCTCGCGCCAACGCCCACGAACATCTCTACGAACTCAGAGCCGGATATCGAGAAGAAAGGCACGCCCGCCTCGCCGGCCACTGCGCGGGCCAGGAGGGTCTTGCCTGTGCCGGGCGGGCCGACCAGCAGCACGCCGCGCGGTATCCGGGCGCCGAGGGCCTGGAACCGCTCCGGGAACTTCAGGAACTCGACGACCTCTTCGAGCTCCTGCTTGGCCTCCGGGACGCCGGCCACATCGAAGAACGTCACTGTCGCCTTGGAGCCCACGAACATCCTGGCCCGGCTCCGGCCAAAACTCATCGTCTGGCTGTTGGAGCCCTGCGCCTGCCGCATCATGAACAGCAGGATGCCGCCGAACAGGATGAGAGGCAGGAAGTTGATGAGGACGGAGAACAGGCTCGACATGCCGCCTGACCCCTTGACGTCAATCTCGTAACGGTTGGGGTCGACGTTGCCCTGGTTCATCACCTGGAGCAGGCTCGACCCGGGCTCCTTGCGAGACCGGTAGGTCTTGCCGCCTTCTTTTACCGTCAGCGCGTCCCCGCGCACTTCGATCACGACACGGTCCGTGCCGGGGGTCCGCGCCAGCTGCACGACATCGCTGATCGAGAGCTCCTGCACGTCGCCGGACGGGTTCAGGAACAGGTAGAAGATCGCGATCGCTGCGACCACGATCAGGAGGTAAAGGAGGCTGTTGCGCAGCCAGCGGTTGCTGTTCATTTATTGAAGACACCCCGCCGCCGGTCCGGCGGGGGCCGCCGGGAAGGGCTGAGCTGATCTCCAGACGGTCCCAGAGATGGCGTGCGTGTCCGTCATTCTGGCGCGGAGGGACTGATCTGAATCCTAGCACACGAGTGTTGCCGCCGAACGTCCGTGGCACCACCCGTCATGGAGTACGAGCGCTAACGTGTGGCGGACTCGTTTACGGCTCGCCGGTCGCGTGTGGTATATTCGTCGTTCGCGTGATCTCGGCGCAACGCTGCTGCGGGCCTTCGCCCGGCGTGCGGCGCGGCTGCCAGACCACCCGGCTGCCCCGGGCCCGGGGCGGCGCCAGGCAGGCGCTGGCGGGCCCAGAGACAGTTCGTTTCAGCACGAAAGGGGACCAAGAATAGCAAGGGAGTACCGGACCAACCGGCAGATCCGGGCGCCTGTTGTCCGGGTAATCCGCTCGGAAGGCGCCGAGGCGGTCGTCATGCAGATTTACGATGCCCTGCGCCTCGCCGAACAGGAAGGCCTGGACCTGGTGGAGGTGGCGCCGAACCAGTCGCCTCCTGTGTGCCGCCTGCTCGACTACGGAAAGTTCAGGTTCATCCAGGCCAAGAAGACCCGTGAGGTCAAGAAGACCCAGAAGTTCCGGAACGAGATGCGTGAGGTCCGGCTGACGCCGGGCATCGCCGAGCACGATGTCGAGAGCAAGATCCGCTCGGTGAGTGACCTCCTGGACGACGGTGCCAAGGTGCGGGTCGCGGTCTTCTTCCGGGGCCGGCAGATCACCCACCCTGACCTGGCTGTGAAAGTCCTCCGCAAGGTCGCGGAAGGAGTGGCCTCCAAGGCCAAACTGGAACGGGCGCCCCTCATGGAGGGCAGGTCGCTGAGCATCATCCTCGCCCCTGCGGTGACACAGGCGGCCCCGCAGCCGCCGAAAGCCGCAGACGGCATCACAGGGCCGGCAGCGCCTGTCGCTCCGCCAGCCCCCGGGAACTGAGAGCAAATGCCTAAGATCAAAACGCACAAGGGCGCCCAACGCCGGTTTCACGTCACAGCCGGCGGCAAGGTCTTGCGCATCAAAGGCCCCAAGAGCCACCTGCGCCGCCGCAAGGCTGCGCGGGTGAAGCGCAAGTTCGCCGGGAAGGTCGGGGTCTCGCCGACGTTCGAGAAGAAGATCAAGATGAGCCTGCTGCCGTATGCCCGTTAGGGCTGTCCGGTAGCCCGGCGACTACGACCTGACCTTTTAGGACGTTGCCCCCAAGCCACTGGCTGGTGGGCCGTCCCCCAGGAGAAGTGAAGTGCCCAGAGTCAAGGGCGGAGTAAAGACCCGCCGCCGCCACAACCGCATCCTCGACGCGGTGAAGGGCCACAAGCAGTCCCGGCACACCCGTCACAAGGCGGCAAAAGAATCCCTCCTGCACGCGCTGGCCTACGCCACGATCCACCGGCGCGAGAAGAAGCGCACGATGCGGGCGCTGAATGTCCTGCGGATCAACGCCGCGGCCCGCGAGAACGGCCTCACCTACGGGCAGTTCATCCACGGCCTGAAGGTCGCTGGAATCGAGCTGGACCGCAAGTCCCTGGCGGAGCTTGCCATCCGGGAGCCCGCCGCGTTCGGCCAGATCGTCGGCAGCGCCAAGACAGCCCTCGGCGCCGCCTGACCGTCCTCTCACTCAATCAGGCCATCTGCCGGTCAGCCCTGCCCTGGACTCCGATTGAGCGGAAGGGCCATGACACGCCAGCCTCGTCGCCGCGCGCCTCACCTGGTCAAATGGACCACTGCACGCTTGGTCAGCCATACGGCGAACGCCGTCCGCCATCGGGGAGCGCGCGGCAAAGAGAAGCCGCGCACAGTGCGGCGCACAGACCCCGGTGGTGCGGGCCCCCGTCAGTGACGGCTAGATCCTGGGCTTGAAGACCATGAACCGTTCGGCGTACTTGGTGCCGGCCTTCTCCCCGGCCTCTGTACGCCAGCCGCGCATGAACTTGGGCCCCATTTTCGGGTCAACCTGGGATGAGTGCGCCAACAGGGCCTTCGTCGCTGTCCGCATGTCCTGCTCGGTGATCGGGTTGAAGTAGTCGGCCCTGTCCCCGAGGAACATGATCCAGACCTCGCGCACCTTGTGTGTTTCGAACCCCTCATCGAGCAACTCCGGGAAGGTCAGGTGGTCGCGCGCAGCCGGGTAGACCGCCGATAGCGCAGCCTCGCCTGACGCGAAGTGATCCGGGTGGCCCAGGTATGAGCGCATCGAGAGCTCCCTGTTGGGGCTCAGGCAGACCAGGACATCGGGCTTCCAGCGCCTGATCTCCCGTGTGATGTCCTTGCGGAGCTCAAGCGTCGGCTGCAGGTAGCCGTCCGGGTAGCCGAGGAAAACGACGTCCTTGAGGCCGAGGATCTTGCCCGCCTCGATCTGCTCCTGCTTCCGGATTTCTGCCAGTTCGCCGGACGTTATTTTCCTGTCCTCTGAGCCTTTCGAGCCGTCGGTGCAGAGGACGTACACGACCTCCCAGCCCTTCCGGCACCACTTGGCCACGCTGCCTGAGCAGCCGTACTCGGCGTCGTCGGGGTGGGCGACGACCACCATGGCGCGCTTCGGCGTCTTGCCGTTCGCTGCGGTTGTCTTGCCATTGACCGCGCCCCTTGGGGCACGGCCATTGCCCGCTGCGGGTCGGTTGCGGGCCGGTGCGCTGGTTGCCTTCGTGCGGTTATTGCCGTTCCTGGTTGCCATGTCTACCTCTGGTTTACGCTGAGTGTAAGAATTGCCGGGCGTCAGCCCTCCGTGAGCGGCACGACCGCCAAGTATACGCGGGCACCGCTGTAAACTGACTCTGAGATGGGCTCCGGGGCGCCAACCGATCCGGCGCGCACGATAGCGGGTCTCCGCAAGCCAGCCTCACGCAAGGCCTGTCCAGGAGGGACGATGCCAAAGCCCCTAGTCGGCGTGATCATGGGTAGCAAGTCCGACCTCGAGACGATGCAGCACACAGTGACTGCGCTCGAAGAGCTTGGCATCCCCCACGAGGTGCGCATCGTGTCGGCCCACCGGACGCCCGAGATGATGTTCGATTACGCCCGGACAGCAGCAGAGCGGGGCCTGGAAGTGATCATCGCCGGCGCAGGCGGCGCGGCGCACCTGCC
>CAYWBD010000007.1:0-2767 GCA_964456315.1 uncultured Thermoflexus sp. | reverse complement strand
GGCGTTCATGAGCGTGGGCGAGTTCGGCAAGTACTCGAGCGACGCCATCGCCCGGTAGAACTCCTCCGCGGTGGCCTTCACCTGCGCGGGAGTCCTCCCGTACATCTTCTGGTCCGGCGCTGCCAGCGCGTTGGCGACCCTCCGGAACATGCCGTCCGGCGACTCAGCGAGCGCGCCCTTGTCGTCCTTTCTCAGGTAGCGCTTCTTCAGCACGACCAGCGAGTTCTCGCTGATCTGCGCCGGCTTGAAGGCCGCGCTCGCTGCCCCGGCGCTCGGCGCGGAGACGCGCCCTGCGCCTGTCGAAGGGCCCGTCCGCCCCGCTCGCCCTGAGCGTGTCGAGGGGCCCCGTGCAGATCCAGAAGAAGAGTGGCCGTTCACAGAATTTGTCATCCTAAAGGCCCTTTCAGAGTGTCGTTCTATTGTCTCAAGTCTCGACAGGTCGAGACTGCGCTGTTGTCACATGGGGTCAGAAAGCTTGATGATCCCAATCTCGAATGCAGAGCGGAAAGCCAAGGCTGCGCGCGGGCAGCAACCGTCGCCACCCCACGCTACTCCGCCACCTTCGTGCGTCGTCCCCGCTTCGCCCGGTCAGCCAGGCGCGGCACCCCATCCGGGATGAGCGTCAGCTGGTTCACGTCTGGCCTCGCCTGCTGCTCGGCGCTTTGCAGCGCCGCGACCTCGCGGGCGAAGCTGTCTGCGTCCTGGAAGTCGCGGTACACAGACGCGAACCGGATGTACGCCACCCGGTCCAGCGACCGCAGCCGCTCCATCGCCATCTCGCCGATCACCCGGCTCTCGACCTCCGCCCGGCCCAGCCGGTGAAGCTCGTTCTCGACGTCTGTCGTGATCTTGCTGATCGCGCCCATCTCCAGCGGCCTCTTGGCGCAGGCCAGGCGCAGGCTCCGTTCCAGCTTCTCAGTTGAGAACGGCTCCCTGCGGCCGTCGCGCTTCGCCACCATGAGCGGCATGACGGCCACGCGCTCGTAGGTCGTGAAGCGCAGCTCGCACCGCAGGCACTCCCGCCGGCGGCGCACGCCGTCAGGCGACTCACGAGAGTCAATCACCTTGGATTCGGCGCCGCCGCAGAATGGGCAGTCCATCAGGGAGAGAGTCCAACGCTCCCGGGCGAACCGGGCGCAGAAACGTCCGAATGAGGTGGGGCGGGCCGCTGGCCGCGGCGAACGCAGATGCCCAATATCTAGTGGGCTGGCTGGACTCTACTACAACCCATTGCGGAGTTGTCAAGAGGTGACGGGCACAAGAAACGAGTCTGGACCTTTTCATTCTGAGCGGAGTGCGAAGCACGGAGCGAAGAATCTAGCTCAGAGGAAGACGCGCCGTCTGGCCGGTGGGCGACGGGCCGACTGCGCCGATTGGGCCGTTGGGCGACGCGTCCCGATTTGAGCGAGATTCTTCCCCCGGCCTCCGCCGGGGTCAGAATGACATCATCACGGTCGTCCTTCGCTTCATGCGTCGGCGGCATGGGGGACTCCCGGAATCAGGAGGGAAACATGGGCAGGTTCGATAACCAGGTCGCCATCGTGACCGGCGGCGCGAGCGGCATCGGCGGAGCGACGGCGCGGGTCCTTGCCGCAGGCGGCGCCATCGTCCTCATCGCCGATATCAACGACGCCGCTGCGAAGGCGAACGTCACGCGCATTCGCCGCGCAGGCGGCAAGGCAGAGGCCATCCACGCCGACGTCGGCGTCAGTGCCGACATCGTGCGCATGATCGATGCAGCCGTCAGCCGCTGGGGCCGGCTCGACATCCTCGTCCAGAACGCCTTTCCGGTCGCCACCCCCGGCCTGAACGTTGCCGGGACCGCCGAGGACGTCTCGGAGGAGACCTGGGACAGGGGGATGGCGGTGCTGGCCAAGGCCCTTTACCTGGGCGCGAAGCACGCCGTGCCGCACATGAAGAAGCGCAAGCACGGCAACATCGTCAACATCTCGTCGGTGCACGGCTTTCTGATGGCCGAGAAATCGCTCGTCTACGAGGCCGGCAAGGCCGCCGTGATCGGCATGACGCGCCAGATGGCCTGCGACTTTGGCCCCTACGGCATCCGGGTCAACGCCATCTGCCCCGGCCACATCGTCACGGAGGGCATGGCGAAGGTGTGGAAAAAGCACCCCGGCGGGCTGGAGCTTTTTGCCGACCAATACCCGCTGCGCAAGACGGGCACGCCTGAGGACATCGCAAACGCCATCGCGTTCTTGTGCTCGGACGACGCGCAGTTCATTACCGGCCACGCGCTGGTGGTCGACGGCGGCCTGACAATCCAGCTCCAGGAGAACATGGCGCTCCGTCAGGCGCAGTACGTCCAGGCGCACCCCAGCCTGAAGCTGCCCGTCGAGATGCTCTGACGCGCCACGAAGCGCTACGCGGCCCGGTTCTGACGTGCCGCGCTGGCGGGCGCGCCCCAGTCGGCCTCAAGCGCGGCACGCAGCGCGTTTGCGTGCGCAGGGCCGGCCCGGCGCGCCACGCCCTGCTCCGCCTCGTCGTATGCACGCTGGGCAGCGGCCGAGATCGCCCGGCCGTGCTCGGTCAGTCGCGCCAGGTTCGCACGCTTGTTGGTCATATCAGGCACCAGAACCACCAGCCCCATCGCTTCCAGCTCACGGATGGACACATGGGCCGACTGCCGGGAGACGCCCATCCGACGTGCGACCACCGCGGGCCGGGTGCCCGTCAGGTCGAGGCAGGAGATCACCGCAGACTGCGCTTCGGTGAGGCCTGGCCAGCCCTGCGCGGCCAGGCGAGCCTGCAC
>CAYWBD010000006.1:0-3035 GCA_964456315.1 uncultured Thermoflexus sp. | reverse complement strand
GAGCGCCACGGCTACGCCATCATGGGCGAAGTCGAGCGCATCACGGACGGCGCGGTGCGGATGGGGCCGGGGACGCTTTACGGGACGATCAAGCGCCTGCTTGAGGACGGCCTGATCGAGGAGTGTGGGGAGCGCCCACAGCAGGGGGGCGCCGAGGAGCGGCGACGCTACTACCGCCTGACCGCCGTAGGCCGGACCGCCGTGGCCAGCGAGGCGGAGCGCCTCCTGACGATGCTCAACCGCACAAACGTCCGGGCCTGGGCGGGCGGGAGGTAGCCGCATGAGTAGCCACATCGCCGTCTACCGGCTCCTGCTCTACACGTACCCGGCCAGGTTCAGGCTGGCCTACGGCGTGGAGATGGCGCGCCTGTTCGCCGACATGCTTGCTGACCAGCGGCGGCCTGGCCAGCGCCTGGGCGTCGCACGCCTATGGGTGCACACGTTCGTAGATACGGTTTCTAACGCCACACGACAACGATTGGAGGAACGCATGTCCACCCCGGTCAACATCACTCGCACGCTGCTGATCGCCATCCCCATCGCCTTCATAGCGGCGTACGCGTTCGCGGGGGGCATTCCTGCGCTCCTAGTGCTCATCGCCGGGACCATCGTGCTTGTCGCTCGCAGGAGGTCACTGCCAGACGCCATAACCGGGTCCCGGCGCGGCCGCTGGTGGTTATGGACTCTTGCCGGTGCTGTCATGATCGCGGGCAGCGCGATCGCCGGCGCTCGTTCTGGTGAGTTCGACGCGGTCCGCTGGATGATCTTTAGCGGGGTATTCGTTGCGGGAGCGCTTGTGGTGGCAGCGTCGGTCCTCAGGGCGATCGCCCTGGGCCTACGCCGGCCGCGCATACCCTCTGCCCAGTGAGACCGCCTGCCCGCCATAGAATGGCCGTGTGAGAGGCCAACACCCAAGTCACGGTCCGCCGGAGACCATGCGCTCCGTCATCCCGAGGCCGATCAGGGCCGAGGGAGCTGGGGTGGCGGCCAGTGAACCCGGGACTCCATACCCCAGATTCCTCGCCTCGCGGGCTCGGAATGACGGGCTCGGTCTCAGGAACCGGGCGGCGGCAGGCGGCACGTCTGCGGAGGCGCCAGGTTGACGCGGCCGGTCCTGCGGCTCCTGGACGCCGCCGCCAAGGCCGTCTTGGGCTCACCGCTCCACTTCCTGATCAGCTGGCAGTCCATCGTGATCGAGTACACCGGGGTCAAGACAGGCAAGCCTTATCGGACGGGCGCAAACTACGTCCGGCGGGGCAACGTCCTCCACTGCATGACCTACCGGCGCCGTGTGTGGTGGCGCAACCTGCGCGACGACCGGCCCGTGACGGTCCTGTACAGGGGCCGCCGGTGGCAAGGCACGGCCAGCGTCGAGGAGCACGACCTCGCAGTGATCTCCGCCGGCCTGGACGAACGGGAGCTTCCGCGTCGCCTGCTCTACCGGGCCCGCCCGGAGCAGTCGGTGCTGGTCAGAATTGAGCTCTCCGGCGCACCGCCGTCGTAACCTGCCGTTTCAAGTCGCTGCGCCGTCGAGGTATGATTACGGCGGCGTCCAGCCTGCACAGCCCACATTCCCCGGAGGGACCCGATGAGCCGACTTACCGCGGAGCAGAAGGAACATTTTAAGGAGTTCGGCTACGCGCCGGTGAAGGGCGTCTTTGACCCCGATGAGGTGATCAAGCCGGTCATCGAGGAGTACCACGGCGTCCTGGATAAGCTCGCGAAGGAGCTTTACGCCAAGGGGAAAATTCACTCCACGCACGAGAACCTGGAGTTCGGCGAGCGCGTCACGACCATCTACGCCGAAGCGAAGGAGGTCTACAACTCCTACTTCGACTTCTCGCTGCCGTTCGTCGGGTGCAAGCTGGACACGCCGTTCTGGGCCGGCCCCGCTGTATTCGGGGCGCTCACGAGCCCGGACCTGCTTGACGCTGTCGAGGGCTTCATCGGGCCGGAGATCTACTCGAACCCCGTCCAGCACGTGCGCATCAAGCCGCCGGAGAGCCGTGCGCCCCGCGACGAGAAGGGCAATGTCATGTTCGGCGTGACGCCGTGGCACCAGGACAACGGCGTCGTCACCCCCGACGCTGACAAGACCGAAATGCTCACGGTGTGGTTCCCGCTCACGCCGGCCAACGTGCAAAACGGCTGCCTTAAGGTGGTGCCGAAGAGCCACCGCGGCGACCTCCTGACGCACTGCCCGGGCTTCAAGGGCGCCGCAGGCCTGGCTATCCCCACGACTCTCTTCAACGAAGACGACGCCGTGCCCGTGCCCCTGATGCCCGGCGACGCGCTGTTCATGCACAAGCGGACGATCCACTCCTCGCTGCCGAACCTCAGCGACCACATCCGCTGGAGCTTCGACCTACGCTACAACCCCATCGGCCAGGCGACCGGCCGCGGCGTGTTCCCGGGCTTTGTCGCCCGCAGCCCGGCTGACCCCGTGGCCGAGCTCCACAGCCCCAACGAGTGGAACCGCATGTGGCACGAGACGCGCGCCACCCTGGCCGTCGTGGGCGACCCCGGCATGTACAACCGCTGGAACACCGACGCGCCCGTCTGCGCGTAATAGGCGCGTCCCCGGTGGCGCCTGACCGCGTTCGACAAGATCGAGAACAGACCTTAGAGACTATCTCAATAAGCCGAGACGCCAGCATCGCCTGTACCAAAGGAGGGCGCAGTCCAGTTTGACAAGGCCGAGGTAGTGAATCTCCGCTAGAGCGGAGCCTCTCACTGCTTTCTTTTCGTGCCGGACGAGAATGGAACGGCACTTTGAGAGCCAGCCCCCTGTGCGCTCTACTACCCACCTGCGCGCCGGGAAGCGCTTCGGGCCGTAGTCGTCGAGCTTCTCTTCGCCGATCTGCCTGATGTGCGGGTCGTAGCCATGGTAGATCGACACAACCCAACCGGTGCCATGGATCTCCGCAGAGCAGAGCCTCTGTCATAGCCCTTGTCCAGGCACAGGTTCTGCAGGGTGCCCTCTGGACGTTTGACGACCACAGCCTCGATCGTGGCTCGCAGGAGCTTGAAGTCAT
>CAYWBD010000005.1:0-3427 GCA_964456315.1 uncultured Thermoflexus sp. | reverse complement strand
CACATGGCGACGGCCATCGGGCTGAACCTGGCCGCCACGCTGCCCAACGTGCGCATCATGGAGGTGGACATCGACGATGTGCCGTGGAAGGACGACCTCACCGGCGGACCGATGCCCTACAAGGACGGCGAGCTGCCGGTCTCGACCAAGCCAGGCTGGGGCGTGGACCTGGACGAGAAGGTCGCGAAAAAGCACGTCTGGCAGCGCGGCCGCGGGCCCGGGTACCTGAACGCGGACCACCTGCCGCAGAGGGGGCGTTCAGGGCGCCGGTAAACGTGTCCCCTCTCCCGCCGGGAGGGGGCGAGGGTGAGGGGCGCTTACCGTTCGCCCTGATCCTGTATACGGGCATTCACCTGTTGGACCCGACGGCTCAGCGGGCACCCGCCACCCGGCGCAGTTGATGGCGACCTCGCCGGCGTGGAAGTAGCGCTCGACGGGGTCTGTCATGATGGGTGTTCCTCACCCGCGCCCACCTCCGGTGGGTACCCGTCTCCCGGCGAAAGAGGGGACCAAATCGCCGTTCGGCAGGCGCAACCTAAACCGGTCGGAACATGGAGCCAGATGGTCGCTGTAGCCGAAGAGCATGTCCGCCGACTGGTCCGTGAACGCGGCCCGGTCACGTTTGCGCTGTTCACGGAGACTGCGCTCTACGGGCCCGCCGGTTATTACTCCCCCGGCGGACGCACCGGAACCCGAGGCGACTACTTCACGGCCCCCCAGGCACACCCGGCGTTCGGCGCGCTAATCGCCGTCCAGGTCCAGGAGTTCTGGCGGGCGGTGGGCTGCCCGTCCGAATTTTTGGCAGTCGAGCTTGGCGCAGGCGACGGTCAGCTCGCGGCAGACCTGACGGCGTATGCCGCGCGGCTGGACGGCTCGTTCGCCGCGGCCCTCAGGTACGCTGCGCTCGACCGGGTGGCGCACGAGGCGGGCGAGTATCCGGTAACCCTGAGTCCGGCGAACGGCCCAAGCGTCCCTCACCCACATCCTGTCCCAGAGGGAGAGGGTGGCCCGGCGTCCCCTCCCCCTCGATGGGGGAGGGTTAGGGAGAGGGTGACGGGTCCTCTGAGCCCCAGCGCAGCAGGCCCGAGCGTCCCTCACCCGCACCCTCTCCCAACCGGAGAGGGCGATCTGGTGTCCCCTCCCCCTCGATGGGGGAGGGTTAGGGAGAGGGTGAAAGGCGAGCCTGGCACCGGCATCACCGGCTGCGTGCTGTCGAACGAGCTCCTGGACGCGCTGCCGGTGCACAGGTTCGTGGTGCGAGGCGGGCAGCTGCGCGAGCTTTTCGTGGGCCTAGACGGGGACCGGCTGGCAATGGTCGAGGGCGCGCCATCCACGCCGCTGCTTGTTGAACGCGTGGGCGCAGCCGTCAGATCGCTGCCCGACGGGTTCACGGGCGAGGTGTGCCTTGGTCTGGGTGCGTGGGCGGAGCAGGTCGCCAGCATCCTCGACCGCGGCTTCGTGCTAACCATCGACTACGGCCACGAGCGCGCCGCGCTGTACTCGCCAGAACGGGCGCGCGGCACGCTGCGGACCTATTACAAGCACACGCTGGGCATGGACCCGCTGGCCCACGTCGGCGAGCAGGACATCACCGCCCACGTGGACTTCGACGCGGTTGACGACGCGGTCGCCGTGCACGGGTTCGGGCGGGCCGGCCACACCAGCCAGCGCGAGTTCCTGATGAACCTGGGCCTGGGCGACATGGCCCGGCGGCTGCGTTCGGAGTGTGCGACCCAGGCTGAGGCGGACGCTAACCGCGCAGGCATGCTTGAGCTGGTCAAGCCGGAGGGCATGGGCGGCTTCAGGGTTGCGGTCCACAGCAAGGGGCTGCCGAAAACGCGCATCACCGGGCTACACGGACCGAAGGACGGTGCAACTGAGTCGTCGCAACCACTCCCGCTACTGGTCGATGGTGACCGGCACATCCGGCTCGGCCAGGCCGCGTACCCACACGCCGCGCGGCACGCTGTGCCCACATGGGACGAACTTTTCAGCGAGCAGTGACCGGGCCACCCGCCTGCGGGCCGGTTCCAGCGGGGCCGACGGTCGAGATGAAGGTGTTGATAGAAGTAAGCCTTCGTTGGGGTGGTGCCCCTGGTAAAGGAGGCGCATTGGTAGAGGCGACAAGAAGTCACCGCGAGGTTGGCAAGAGACCTTATGATCCGTTGATGAGCCTGTTGATCCTAGTCATCATCACGGCAATGCTAGGCGCAGCCGCGGCATGCGGGCCCTCTTCGTCAGGCTTGGAGCGCGAAGATCAGGAGGTACCGGGACCGGGCATTAGCTTCGGCGCGGGTACACACCGTGCGGGCGTGGATGTCGCATGGGGGCTATACAAGACAGACCTTGAACGTGCAGAGAAGCTGCGTGCCCGGGGCGAAACATGTGTTTTCATTATTTCCACCGTGCCGGATTTCAAGAGCGCTGCCGATTTTAAAGCCACGATCAGAACCGATGTGGTAGGCAAAGACCAGCCACTTTCCTACATCATGACTCTCACAGAGGAGATACTTGCATTGTCAGGGCGCGGCAATGAGCTGTGGGTGCAAATCGCGGGCCCTTGCACGTGGCACAAACAGTGATGACCAAGAAACAACCGCCTACCCCTTCACTGCGGTGGCCTCGATCTCAACCTTGACCGTGGGCCTGCCAAGCACCGGCACGCCGACGAGTGTCGCCGCGGCTGGCATCCCGCCCAGGACCTCGCGCAGGGCCGCAGCCGCCTCTTCCAGCGCCTCTGGCCCGCCGACGATGTAGGTCCGCGTGCGCGCCAGGTCGGCCCAGGCCAGGCCCTGCTGCTCGATGCCCCAGCGCACGGTCTCAAGCGTGTCACGCACCTGCCCGGCGACCTCGTCCGGATGGCGCACGATTTCGCCCGGCACGATTGACGTCGTGCCCGCCACATAAACGACCTCGCGCTGGCCGACCCGCACGGACCGGCAGTAGTGGTGCTCGACCTCGTACGTCCGGCCGGTGCGCACGTTCTTGCGGCCCTTCGCCGCGCCGACGACTGCGTCCACCTCATACATGAACACTGCGCCTGCCGGGCCCACGCCCTCGACGGCGATGCCCGCTGACGTGGGCACGGCGCGACGCATGAACTCGGTCCAGGCTGGCGGGCGCGGCGCATTCTGGGTGTCGTGGCGCATCCAGTGGCGGCTGGCGACCACGTCCGCAACGTCCGCGCCAAGTGCGTTGAGCGCGGCCTCAGTGCGCGCCACGATGAGGCCAACTTGGCCATAAGCATCTCCCGGGGTTGCGACCGCGCCGTCCGGCCCGGCCGCGCTCACGCCTGACAGCCACACATCGTCACCCCACCGCACGGCGAGCGACGTGCTTGACCGCTCGTCCGGCTGGTGGTGTTTCAGAGATTTCGCTGAGCCGCGGACCGCCTCCAGCTCCACCGCGACGGCAGCACCGCCCGGCA
>CAYWBD010000004.1:0-8985 GCA_964456315.1 uncultured Thermoflexus sp. | reverse complement strand
CCGCCGGGTCTCATACGGCATCGGCGTTGAGCGCCTCTTCCCGGTGTGCTCGCCGATGATCGATTCCGTGAAGGTCGTGCGTAAGGGCAAGGTGCGGCGTGCCCGCCTGTACTACCTCCGCGGCCTGACGGGCCGGGCGGCGCGAATCAAGGAACGGCGCAGCCTTGTGCTGGTGCCGGGCGCGGGGACTCATGTTGCCGAGGCAGCGCCTGATGCAGCAGCGCCGGAGCCTATATCGGACGCGCCAGCGCCTTCTACCACCGAGGCGCCCGTTGCCACGGCTCCTGTAGCGCCAGCGGCAGCAGAAGCCAATCCCACCCAGCCAGGCGCGTAGCCCAGGTCCGACTGGCCCCCTTCGAACCGTAGGTGGACTCCCTGGCAGGCCTGCGCGGTCAACGCTGGGACGCGCCGTCCGAAGCAGCTGCGATAAGCCCCTCAAAGTAGCGGCGACGACCCGCCCCTCTTACGTTCGCCCTGAGCATGTCGAAGGGCGAACGGACGACGCGCTCCCCGCACGAGCGCGCGCACGTCCTTAAGTGTCTCGTCTCCGAAGTCCTGAGCCCAATCCTTCATTCCCTCTCCCCTTGCGGGAGACGGGTGCCCACCGGAGGTGGGCGCGGGTGAGGTGTCAATTAGGAGCTCCATATCGGAGACGGGACATTAGACAGCCGCACCTGACACCGGGGCGCGGTCGACTATGATCGGCTGCGATAGGAGGCCGGCCGACATGGTCTGGCCGGGCTGCTTTGATCTACGCAGAGGTCGCGGTCGACTTCCCAGACGACCGCGCACGGACATTCACCTACTCGGTCCCTGAAGGCATGCCAATGCTGCCGGGGGACATCGTCCGTGTGCCCTTTGGCCCGCGGGAACTGCAGGGCATTGTGTTCTCCCTCTCCGGCGCGACGCCCGTCGAGGAGACCCGGCCCCTGACGGAAAGGGCCGAAATCGGGCCGTTCATCTCTGGTGACAGGCTCACGCTCGCCCGTTGGCTCGCCGCGTACTACCGGACGACCCTGTATGCCGCCGCGGCGCTGATGCTCCCCGCCGGCGCAACGTCGCGGCCCCGGGTCTGGCTGACGCGCGCCAAGGTCCTGCCCGAGCCAGTGAGTGAGCTGAACCAGCTGGAACGCCGGGCCTGGGACGCCACGCCAGAAGAAGGCCGGGCGCGCAGAGACCGCGTCCTCCGGCGGCTCGGGAGGCCGGGGAGGGCGGTGGTCGACCGGCTGGTCCGGCGTGGGTTCCTTCTGGCAAGGTCCGAACTGGAGCACCCATCTGCCGCCGCGGTTTACCAATCACGGGCCGTCCTCAACGCGACGCCTGACGAGGCGCGCACCGAGGCTGCGAAGTGGGCGGGGACGAGGTCGGCAAGAAGGGGGGAGTTGCTGACGTGGCTCGCCGACGGCAACGAGGGCGGTACCAGGCAGGCGTTGGCGGACAAGTTCGGGCTGGCCTCGGTGAACTGGCTGCTCAAGGGAGGCCTGCTTCGGCTCGAAAAGGTGCAGGTCCAGCGCGACCCGCTCGCCCGCTACGCGGTACAGGGGCAGTTTCCCCCCGAGCCCACCCCGGAGCAGGCCAGCGCGGTCGCAGAAATCGAGGCTGCGTTATCAGCCGCCCGGCCCGGGGCCCCGCCGGCGCGGCTCTTGCTCTTCGGCGTCACCGGCTCGGGAAAGACCGAGGTCTACCTCCGGGCGGTCGAGGCCTGCTTGCGCGCCGGGAAGCGGGCCATCGTCCTCGTGCCCGAGATCGCCCTGACTCCCCAGGCGTTGCGTCGGTTTGCATCCCGGTTCCCCGGCAAGGTGGCCCTCCAGCACTCTGGGATGCCGGCCGGCGAGCGCTACGACCAGTGGTGGCGCGTACGGGCGGGCGACTACCCCGTCGTGCTGGGCTCCCGGAGCGCGGTCTTTGCGCCGGCGGACGACCTGGGGCTGGTCGTGATCGACGAGGAGCACGAGTGGACATACAAGCAGGCCGACCAGGCGCCTCGTTACCACGCCCGCGAAGTAGCAGAGCGCCTCTGCGCCACGACCGGCGCTGTCCTGCTGTGCGGGAGCGCGACGCCGGACCTGGGCACGTTCCGGCGGGCGGAGCGAGGCGAGTACCGGCTGCTGCGACTGCCAAACCGGGTGGCTGCGAGCTCGGTCCCGGTGGGGGTGTTTCCGGCTGTCGCGCCAGACGGCCCGGCGCGTGCCGCGCCACCGGGCCTGTCGTCCGCCAGCCAGGGCGGCCGGACCCGCATCGTTGACATGCGGGAGGAGCTCCGGGCAGGACATGCTGAAGTCCTCAGCCGGGACCTCATCGCCGCGCTGCGCGAAACCCTTGTGGCGGGCGGCAGCGCGGTGCTTTTCCTGAACCGGCGCGGCGTGGCTTCGTTCGTGCAATGCAAGGAGTGCGGCGCGGTCCGGCGCTGCCGCAGGTGCGACACAACGCTCGTGTACCACCGGCCTGAGCGCGGGCCGGGGCCGGGACGGCTCGTCTGTCACTACTGCGGCTACCAGGTGAACTCGGCACGCGCCTGTCGGTCGTGCGGCGGCAACCAGGTGCTGCGGCTGGGCGCGGGCACCCAGGCTGTGGCCGATGCCGTGCAGAGCTACTTCCCGGGCGCCGGGGTCGTCAGGTGGGACAGCGACTCGGCCCGGACCGCAAAGGAGCACGAGGCCGTCCTGGAACGGTTCGAGAGCAAGGGCGGGCAGGTGCTCGTCGGCACACAGGTCGTTGCGAAGGGGCTCGACATGCCGGCAGTGACGCTCGTCGGCATAGTCGCCGCGGACATCGGCCTGGCCGTGCCGGACTTCCGTGCGGCAGAGCGCACGTTCCAGCTTGTGTCGCAGGCTGCTGGCCGGACGGGGCGCGGGTCCCGGAGGGGCCGGGTGATCATCCAGACGTTCCAGCCCGAGCACTATGCCATCAAGGCCGCGGCGGCCGAGGACTACGAGAGCTTCTACCGGACAGAGATCGAAATTCGGGCGAGGCACGCCTACCCGCCGCTGTCGCGCCTCGTACGCCTGCTTTTTTCGGACCCTGACCTGACCGAGGCGACCCGAGTGGCCGGGGAGCTGGGTGCGCGGCTGCGGAGGGAGCGAGCGGTATCGGGCGACACTTCGAACGACGTGCTGGGGCCGACGCCCGCGTACCCGCTGCGTGTGCGGGGCCGGTACCGGTGGCAGGTGGTGTTGAGGGGGCCCGCGCCTGAGGCACTGCTTGACCGGGTGCCGCCCGGCCGCGGCTGGGTTGTGGACGTCGACCCCGTTTCACTGGCTTGATTGGTCTGGCTGCCGTTGTCATCGCTGCCCGCGGCCGCCGGCGTATTCCGGACTCTGCAGGGTTGGTGCCACAATAGTCGTATGGCCCTCCTGACTATCCGTATCGTGCCCGCACCGGTTCTCCGGCGTCGCGCGCGCGAGGTCAAACTAGTCGACGACTCTGTCCGCAAGCTGGCGAAGGACATGATTGAGACGATGCAGCACGCACGCGGGGTGGGCCTTGCGGCGAACCAGGTGGGCGTGCTCAAACGGCTGATCGTGCTGCAGATGCCCGATGAGGACCCGCGGGTGATGATCAACCCGGAGATCACCGCTCGCGAGGGCCAGCGCGACCTGGACGAAGGCTGCCTGAGCCTCCCCGGCTTCATGGGCATTGTCACGCGCAGCGTCAGCATCAAGGCCCGTGCGCTGGACGAGCACGGTGCACGGCTCAGGCTGACCGCGGACGAGCTGTTGGCGCAGGCCATCGAGCACGAGGTAGACCACCTGAACGGCATCCTCTATTTCGACCACCTTGCCGAGCACGAGCAGGTGCGCAGGGCTGCGCCTCCGGCGCGGGGCGGCGATGGTGAAGAGGGCGCCGCGGCGCCGCCGCCGGTGGACCCGTCGACGCCCCACCACCACGACGTCCAGTACGAGTTGCACATCTCGCACATGGACGACGCGTCGCCGCCCGGCGCGCGAAAACCCGACGAAATCCTGTCGGCCCGGGCTGAGCTCTCCGGGCTGACTTCGGACGCTTCGGTGGGCGACCTGGTGTTCGACGTGACCGCACTGCGGCTGTCACCGGAGGAACTGGCGCACCGGACCGGGACAGTGCGGCGCAGGTCCCGCGCGACCGGCCCGTCGCACCCGCAGGGCGTGCCTCCTCCCTACCCGCCAGCGGAGCGGCCCGGACCCAAGCCATAGCCTGACCCGGCTGAGAATCCTGGCTGCGTCCGGCCAGACGGCCTGCTGACGTCCGCAGACCAGACAGGGCAATATGAGCGTCTTCTTCGACTCCGCGGTCACGGCTCTGCGAGGCCTCCCGTCGCCGGCCTATGTCACCGGAGGCGCGGTCCGCGACCTCCTTCTGCGCCGTGAGTCCCACGATCTGGACGTGGTAGTCGGAGAGGCAGCCGCGCCGGTCGCGGGCCGGCTGGCGGAAGCCCTCGGGGCAACGCTTGTGGTCATGGACGAGGCCCGCGGCCACTACCGTGTCGTTTCGGGCGGGCGGCCTGCCAGCTGGGTCGACATCAGCAGCTACGGTGCCGACCTCATTGCCGACCTCGGCCGGCGAGACTTCACGATCGGCGCAATGGCCGTCCCGGTGGCTGCCTGGCCTGACGACGCGACCGCGGCCCTGGTTGACCCTTTCGGCGGGGCTACAGACCTGAAGCAGCGGGTCGTGAAGGCGGTGTCGGAGCAGAACCTGCTTGACGACCCGGTCCGGCTTGTCAGGTGCGTGCGCATCGCCCACCAGCTGAGGTTCAGGATTGACCCAGCCACACGCGAGATGGTCCGGCGCAACGCGGCCTCGGTGGCCACGGCGGCGCCGGAGCGCGTGCGCGACGAGGTCTACGCGGTCTTCGCAAGCCCGCGGCCGGAGTCTGGGGTCCGACTGCTCGACGCCCTGGGCCTGCTGAGCGCGGTTTTCCCAGAGCTGGACGAAGCCCGCGGGGTGACCCAGCCCAAAGCGCACCATTACTGGGACGTGTTCGAGCACCTGGTCCACTGCGTCGGCAAAGCAGAAGCGGTGCTGGACAGGGGTGCGAGAGAGCAGGACGCAGTGATTCGTCTGGCCCCGTGGCGGGGCGAAATCGAGGGCTACTTCGAGGGGGTTGTCGCCGACGGTCAGACCCGCTCCACCCTCCTCAGGATGGCCGCGCTGTTACACGACGTGGCGAAGCCGCGCTGCAAGACAGATGACGGGCAAGGAAAGGTGCGGTTCCTTGGCCACCGGGAAGTTGGCGAGGAGATGGCCAGGGAGATGCTCGGCAGGTGGCGTTGCAGCCGCAGGGTCGTGAGCCACATTGCGACCCTCACCCGGCACCACCTGAGGCCGCCGCAGATGGCGCCGTCGGGATGGGGCGGCAGGCCGTCGGAGCGGGCGCTTTACCGCTACTGGCGGGACCTTGGGGACGTAGCCACGGACACATTGTTCCTGAGCCTCGCAGACTACCTTGCGTCGTGCGGGCCGGACATTGTGCTGCAAGACTGGGCGCGGGTTGCTGATGGGGCGGGTGTTATACTCGCTGGCGGCTTCGTTGCGCGGGATGCGACGAAGCCGTTTTTGCTGTTGAATGGCAACGAAGTGATGGCCGAGTTGGGCATCCCTCCGGGGCCGGGGCTGGGCCGGTTGCTCGCGGCCCTCCAGAGCGCTGAGGCGGACGGGCGGGTGGAGACCAGGGAGCAGGCGGTCGAGTTTCTTCGGGGGCTGGCGTAGTGCCGCTGGCGGGACGTCCGGCAAGCCAGTGGCACGCTCGGCTCAGGGTGCGGCTCGAATGACGGTGGCAGTCTCCCGGCGCGGCCTATCGCGCTCGTGGCTTGGTTGATAGCGGAGTGTCCGGTTGGTCAGACAAATAAGGAGCCTGCTCTTCATCGTGGCGCTGGTGACGGTCGCGGGCGTCATCGTCGCCATCCCGGAGCTGAAAGTCAGGCTCTTCGGCGGTGAGGTCGTGCGTGGTCACCCGGACACGTTCCTCGGCTTGACGCTGGGGCTGGACCTGCAGGGTGGGACCCACCTGGTCTACAAGGCCAGCACCGAGGACGGCCGGTCCCCTTCCGAGGAGGACATGCAGGGCGTCCGGGACATCATCGAGAAGCGCACGAACGAGTTCGGTGTCAGCGAGCCGAGCGTGCAGCTCCTTGGCAACCCGCCGGACCGGGTGCTGATCCAGCTCCCGGGCCTGCGAGGGGCGTCAATCCAGTCCGAGATTTCGCCCGGAAAACTGACCGAGGCGACGCTCCTGGACTTCCTGCGCACGACCGGCGGCCACCCGGAGACGACAGTCGAGGTCAACGACCTGGGCGCTTTCGTGATGCGGTTCGATGGACTTGAGGGCGAAGAGTCCGACCAGGACGGCAATGTGATCACCCGCTCGGAAGGCGAGCGTCTCAGGGCGGCGCTGGAGCAGGCGTTCCCAACGCTGGTCACGGTGACATACCAGACAACCCCTCCTGCGACTGCTACCCCTGTCGCCACCCCGGCGGCAGACGGCACGGCCGTGGCCACGCCGGACCCGTCCGGCACGCCCGCCGCAACGCCGGTCGCCACAGGGACGCCGGCGCCTGACGGGACCCCGCAGCCCACCGCCACACCTGCGCCTGAGTTCAAGGTGCCGGTGCTGGGGGACATCGTCAACGCGGTCGCGAACATCGGTCGTGCGGACGCGGCTGTCACTGAGCTTGCGCCCGGCAGCTTCGAGATCAGAATCAGGGGTATGAAGGACCGCAGCACGGATGCTGAGGGCAACATCGTCCCCTCGGATGACGAAAACCTGCGCGACGCGTTACGTGCCCTGGGCCAGGTCCTCGTGTTCACCGGCCAGGACCGCATCCTGACTTGGACTGTGGGCGGCGGCGTCCAGGAGGCCAAGCGGCTTATCGGCTCGACTGCCCAGCTGGAGTTCCGCGAGCGCATCTGCGGTGAACTCAATAGTATTCCCGAGGGGCTCAGCGCGCCCGAGTGGGAACTCGTGCGTTGCCAGGACCCCCGGTTTTACACGGAGCAGCCGACTGATATCGAGTCGAGCGACCTGGTCGATGCGTTCGCCGGCGTCCAGGCGGGGGTCCCGCGCCCGGTCGTCAACATCGTGTTCAACGACAAGGGCGGCGATGCGTTCTTCAATGTCACGGACCGCATCTCCCGCACCGGTGACCTGCTGGCGATCTACCTGGACGACCAGGAGCTTGTCTCGCCGCGGGCCTCCACCGGCATATCGGGGGGGCGTGCGTTCATCCAGGGCCCGGACTTCACTGCCGAGCGGGTGCGGACTATCGCCATCCAGCTCCGGTCTGGTGCCCTGCCGGTGAGCCTGGACCTGATCCAGGAGCGGAACGTCGACGCCACGCTGGGCGCTGACTCCCTGCGCAAGACGCTCATTGCAGGCGTGGTCGCGCTGGGCATCATCTTTGCCATCCAGATCATCCACTACCGGATACCCGGACTGGTGGCCGCTGTGGCGTTGGCGATATTCACGCTGCTGCTGCTCGCCGTGTTCAAGGCACTTCCAGTGACAATGACGCTGGCGGGCGCGGCCGGGTTCATCCTCTCGCTGGGCATGGCAGAGGACGCCAACGTGCTGATCGCGGAAAGGACCAAGGAAGAGCTGCGTTCGGGGAGGTCGCTGCTGGAGGCCCTGTCAGAAGGCTTCAACCGGTCGTGGCCGTCCATCCGGGACGGCAACATCGCCACGATGCTTGTCGCGGCGGTCCTGTTCTGGTTTGGCGACCGCTTCGGCACGAGCCTCATGCAGGGTTTCGCCCTGACGCTCGGCATCGGCACGCTGCTCAGCATGTTCACGTCCGTGACGGTGAGCCGGGTACTGTTGCGGGCAATCGCGCGCTCACCTCTCGGCAAACGGATCAACCTCTTCACCCCGGTCAGCGACGTGGCGCACGCCGAGGAGCCCGCGGCCGCCGCGGGGAACTAGCCAATGCTGGACGTAGTCGGCAAACGCAAGTGGTACGTGGGAGCCTCCGCCGTGCTGGTCCTGGTCAGCATCGTGGCGCTGATCTACCCCGGCCTGAAGCTGGGCGTGGATTTCGTCTCCGGCTCCAGCGTGACAATCGATTTCACCGAGCCGGACCCCGGCACAGCAGCGTTGCGGGACGCGGTCGTTGCGGCCGGGCACTCCGAGGCGGTGGTCCAGCGGTCCACCGGCAACCGCTACTTCGTGCGCACCTCGGAGCTAGGCGCGACCGGCATAGAACCCATTATCCGGGAGCTTGAGGCGCGCTTCAAAGACCGTTACGCCGTAGTTGAAGTAACAACGGTCGGCGCTGCCGTCGCGAAGGACACAGTCCGCACCGCCATCCTGGCGACCGTGGTGGGTTCGCTCCTGGTCATGCTCTACATCATGTATTCGTTCCGGACGGTGCCGGCCGCCTACCGCTACGCAGTCGCGGCGGTGGTCCCGCTGATACACGACGTGGTGATCACAATGGGTGCGTTTGCGGTGATCGGCGAGCTGATCGGTGTAGAGGTGAACGCGATATTCGTGGTGGGCGTGCTCACGCTGATTGGCTACACGGTCAACAACACGATCGTGGTGTTTGACCGCATCAGGGATAACGTGCGCACCGCGCCGGCCCGCCCGTTCAGACAGGCAGTCAACCTGGCGATCAATGAGAGCCTGGTCCGCAACGTGAACGTGAGCGTGACGACGCTGCTGGCCGTGCTGGCGCTGCTGCTGCTCGGCGGCTCCACGATGCGCGACTTCCTGGTCATCCTGTTTGTTGGGCTGTCAGTCGGCCTGTACAGCTCGACGTTTGTCTCAGCGCAGATCCTGGTCGCGTGGGAGTCGGGTGAGCTGGGGCGCTGGCTGCGCTTCTGGCGCCGCCGCAAGGCCCAGCCGCAAGCCCAACAGGCGTAGCGGTTGGCGCCGCGATCGCCGCGACCTGTGGCGGACACCGCTGCGCGGCGATGGGCCAGCCTGATGACCACCTCGAATTCCGCCCCCGTCGAGAGGGCTGGATGTGTGAGAAGCCCTGATCGGATCAACCCCTCACCCTGACCCTC
>CAYWBD010000003.1:0-2818 GCA_964456315.1 uncultured Thermoflexus sp. | reverse complement strand
AGTGCCCGGTCATCGACTTAGTCGAGCTGATCGGCACCTTGTACGCCTGCTGCCCGAACACCTTCTTTACCGAGAGCGTTTCAAGCCGGTCGTTGAGCATCGTGGACGTCCCG
This sequence comes from uncultured Thermoflexus sp., assembly GCA_964456315.1. GTDB lineage: Bacteria > Chloroflexota > Dehalococcoidia > Lucifugimonadales > Lucifugimonadaceae > SHXW01. The sequence goes on along the minus strand of CAYWBD010000003.1, from coordinate 2,705 downwards.
TGAGCGTTGATGTAGTCCACCTGCTCCGGACGCAGGCCGGCGGTGGTCAGCGCGTGGCCCATTGCCCGGGCCGCGCCCGCGCCTTCGGGGTCGGGCTGGGTAACGTGAAAGGCGTCACTGGTAGCGCCGTAACCCGCCATCTCGGCCAGCACCGGCGCTCCACGTCGCTCGGCATGCGCAAGCGACTCCAGCACGATGATCCCGGCCCCTTCTCCCAGCACAAAGCCGTCCCGCTGGGCATCGAACGGCCGTGAAGCGGTCTTCGGGTCGTCGTTGCGTTTCGACAGCGCCTGGCACGAGTTGAAGCCGGCGACCGCGATAGGGCAGATGGCAGCTTCGGTGCCTCCCGCAAACGCCATGTCGACACGCCCTCGGCGGATCATCTCGAAGGCCTCTCCGATCGCATCACCGCCGGAGGCGCATGCTGACACCGTGGAGAAGTTCGGCCCCTTGGCGCCGATGAGCATCGAGACCTGCCCGGACGCCATGTCCCCAAGCATCATGGGTATCAGGAAGGGGCTGACACGGGTCGGGCCCTTGTTCTCCATCACCTTGAACTGCTCGGACAAAGTCATGATCCCGCCCACGCCGCTACCCACCAGGACTGCCACCCGGTCGCGGTCCTCAAGCTCCATGTTGATTTTGGCGTGTTGAACGGCCTCTAAGGTCGCGACACATGCGAACTGCGCGAACCGGTCCAGCCGCCTGGCCTCTTTGCGGCCCAGCGCAGTCTCCGGGTCGAACCCTTTGACCTCTGCCGCGATCCGAGTGTCGAACCCCTCCGCATTAAACGAGGAGATGCGGTCGATACCGCAGCTGCCAGCGAGCAGGGCCTTCCAGGTCGCGTCACGTCCAATTCCAACCGGCGTGATAAGCCCGATCCCGGTTACCACCACTCGACTTTCCATGCTCACCCAGTTCAGTCGGTCGCACTGCGCCGACGCGCTACGAGTAGGCCAGTAGTCTGGTCACGGCACGGTCCGCCGCAAAGTCCTGGCAGGGCGGTCCCCAGTCGCTTCCGTTTACAGCAGATGCCCCGTTGCTGGTCCGCAAGACAGGACCTGAGCGACCAGAGATCCCAGTCTCCCTTGGGCGCTACTCCTGACCCGGTAGGGACAGGTCGTTTTCAAGGGAGTGCACCGTGCATACTCCAGGAGGCGTTGAGAACGGCAGGATTATAGCAGCAGCCGCAGTTCGGGCCGAGATTGCCGGTCTCAGTCTTTTGACGTGGGAAAAGGCCCGTCACCAGCGTCCTGCCGGCGGTGTCGGCTCCACCATAGAATCGCAACGCTCTCTGTTCCGAATAAGGCACGCGGGCCGATCGCGGGGTGCGGCGCGTTTAGGGGAGCGAGGCCCAGACCGTCGGGGGAGGGCGGCGGGCCCGCCCGGAGCGCTACCAAGTTCATGAACGTCGTTATCGAGACGCACGGCTGCAAGCTCAACACATCCGACAGCCAGCGGCTGGCCGGTGAGTTCATCGCGGCCGGTTTTGACGTTCAACAGGAGCCCGTTCAAGCTGACGTCTACGTCCTGAATTCCTGCACCGTCACGCACGTCGCCGACAGGAAGGCCCGCCACGCGCTGGCCTCCGCACGCCGCCGTCATCCAGGCGCTCTCATCGTCGCCGCTGGCTGCTTCTCCGAACGTGCCGAAAGTCAGGTCGCCGCGCTCCCGGCTGTCGATCTCACAGTGTCCAACCGGGATAAAGGTGCCCTCGTCGCGCGTGTCGCCGCCCGCATGGGGCGACCGGTACGGGCTGTCGGCATTCACACCGCGCCGAATGCCCAGCCAGGCCCGCTCCCAGGCAAGACCAGGGCGTACGTCAAGATTCAGGAGGGATGCGACCAGGTCTGCGCCTACTGCATCGTCCCACGAGTGCGAGGCCGGGAACGCTCCATCCCAGACGACGAAATCGTTGGCCTGACCAGTAGTCTCGCCCTGGCGGGCTGCCAGGAGATCGTACTGACCGGCACACAACTGGGGAGCTACGGGTTTGACCTTCCAGGCACCGGCCTCGTGCCCTTGCTTGCCAGGCTGCTCAACGAAACTGGCATAGCGCGGCTGCGCGTGTCCTCGCTCCAGCCTCCAGAAATCACCGCTGAGCTGCTGGACCTGTGGACCGGCGAGGGGAAAGGGCGGTTGTGCCCCCACTTCCACATGCCTTTGCAAAGTGGAAGCGACCAGGTCCTGGCCCGCATGAGGCGACGCTATGATTCGGAGAAGTTCGTGGCTACGGTCCGGCGTGTCCGTGCCGCCGTACCAGACTGCGCCGTTACAACCGACGTCATTGCCGGGTTTCCCGGAGAGACCGGACCCGACCACCGCGACACCGTCGGCCTGATGAGGTCGATCTCATTCGCTGCCGCTCATGTATTCCAGTACTCCGCCAGGCCGGGTACGAGCGCCTCACATTTCACCGCCCAGGTCCCTGCCGGGGAGCGCGCCGCCCGCGCCGCGGAGCTGAGGCAGATGGCCGCAGCGCAGTCAGATGAGTTCAGGAGGCGGTCCGTAGGTACGGTCAGGCCCGTCCTATGGGAAGGCAGCCGGGGTATGGAGGGGCTGACGGATAACTACCTGAGAGTACGGCTCGCCGATGACTCTCGGGCACGCACTGCCCAGCTCGACCTCCTTGTGGCGCCCGGCAGCACGGACCCTCCGGCGCCCGGACCTGCCTCCCCCGCCCAGGCACCCGGCGCGCTCCCGCG
>CAYWBD010000002.1:0-1642 GCA_964456315.1 uncultured Thermoflexus sp. | reverse complement strand
GGATTTCGACGCGGTGCATGCCGTACTCGTCGAACGCCAGGTCGATCAACCTGCGGCAACAACGCGTGATAATGCCGCGGCCCTGCATCGGCTCGGCCAGCCAGTACCCAATTGAAGCCCGCTTCATCGGCGACTTGAGGCCACGCAACGAAACGTCGCCGGCCAGCGCGTCAGCGAAGAAAATGCCACCGCCGAGGCTGTTTTCCAGCACGTCAGGTTTGGCCGACTCGGCAATGAACTTCTTCACATCATCGAGAGAGTATGCCGGGGTGGCCCAGGGCAGGTATGCAGCGAGGTAGGCGCGGTTGGCGTCTACCAGCGCGTAATGCGCCTGCGCATCCTGGAGGGTCAGCCTGCGGATGACCAGTCCGTCGTCCGCGACGATCTCGTCCGAAGGCACAGCGCGTCCGCCTCTCAGCGGGCCTGGACGATATCCACGTCCGGGGCCGAAGGGATGATCCCCCGCTCTGCGGCCATGCGGTAGAGCGTTGCCAGAGCGCGCCGGCCGTCATCTCCCATGTCAACAGTGTCGTCGTTGACGTACATGCGCACGAACTTGCGGGCGTCTTCTCTGGCTATGCCGCGCCCGAACGCCAGAGCGTAGTCGAGGGCATCGTCCTCGTGCGACCGGGCGTAGACGACGCTTGCCCGCAGCGCATTGGCGACCGCCGCCCCCATTGTGTCACCGAGGCGGCGGTGGACGCAGTCGAGCCCGAGCGGGATGGGGAGACCGGTGGCTTCGAACCACCGCTTGCCCAGGTCAAGCACGCCGTGAAAGCCCTGCTTCTGGTACAGGATTTGGCCTTCGTGGAGCAGGATACCGGCGTCCGCCCTGCCCTCCTGTACCGCCGGGCCAACAGCATCGAAGTTCAAGAACAGCGGCGTGACCGGCGCGGTATTGAAGATCCGGAAAAGCATCCAGGAGGTGGTGTGTTGGCCGGGGACGGCGATGCGCTTGCCTGCCAGGTCTTCAGGTTTCATGGGCAGCTTGCTGACGACGACCGGGCCGTAGTTGCGACCGACGCTGGCGCCGCAGGACATGACCCGGTAGTGCCGGGCGACGCTGGGGTACACCGCCGCTGAGATTGCGGTCACGTCCAGCTCGCCCTTCGCCGCGCGCACGTTGAGAGATTGGATGTCCTGGAGTTCGTGCGTGATCTTGTGGCCGGGGACCGTGACGTGGCCTTTGGCGAGCGCGTAGAACATGAACGCGTCGTCGGCGTCGGGGCTGTGACCGAAGACGATGGTCTTTGCGTTCATCGTGACAGCCTCCATCCCGAAGGGGCAAATCGCTCACAAACGGCAAGCGGGCCGCGAAGGCCGGCTGCCAGGTCAGGTCGACTCAAGGGCCAACCCCAACGGGCGCAGCAAGGGGTCTGGGCGGCGCGTCTTTCCCGAACACCTCCAGGACCTCATAGCTTGTCGTGCGTTGGGCAGATGTGTACCCGGCCTCGGAGATCATCGCCTTCACTTCGTCAACGGTCGTGCGGTTGAAGAAACCTGCGGCGAGCATGACGTTCTCATCAAACAGGGTGCCGCCAAAGTCGTCGGCGCCGAAGTGGAGCGCTGTCTGCCCGGTCTTCTTGCCCTCTGAGAACCAAGACGCCTGTATGTGGGACACGTTGTCGAGGTAGAGGCGGGA
>CAYWBD010000001.1:0-10132 GCA_964456315.1 uncultured Thermoflexus sp. | reverse complement strand
CCTCGCGCAGCCGCGGCTCTTCCGTTGGTGCCTGCACCATCTGTACCCAGGGGCGTAGTACAGCGCTCGTAATATCGGGCGGCCTTGTCTCGTGCAGGCGCTCAACGGCCAGCCAAACCTCGTCCTCGCTTTCGGGGCCGTTGACGTTGATGCGGATACCCGGCAGCCCTTGGATCTCATGCTCGTACAGAGCGAAGAGACCGTGCGAGGCGACGGTAGCGGCTGGCTTGCTCCGCAGTCTTGCGGATTCGTGGACGAACTTGATAAGGGAGACGAGCCGATCTTTTTCGATGGCCATAATGGCGGGCCGCGAGCGGTCGTTCGGCAGGATCCCTGGGCTACCTGACGTCACGGACGGGTTGTCTCGCTCGTTGGCGCTCATCGCTCCGTCCACCAGCCGGCCGATGCAGGGCTGCGGGCCGGGGCCTTGAGGTGTGGCCATCGCACCTCTGGCGGCAACCCTGAAACATTCAAGGCCCGGTATTCGTCCGGGTCCTCCGGGTCGGCGCCCTGGGCGGGTTCGGACTCTAGCTTTACGTGCTTCTCCTCGAAGGCATCACGGATGTGCTTCAGGAAGATTAGGCCGAGGACGACGCTCTTGTACTCGCCAGCGTCCATGTTGTTCCGCGACGTGTCCGCGGCGAGCCAAAGGGTCCCTTTGAAGCCGAGATTCGCGCCGTTGGTCTTGGTAGTGCCCGTAGTACGCCGTCCGGCCATTCGCGATCTCCCATAGTTTCAATTCGTACCCACGGTGACAGCAGCATATTACTGGAGAGGCCGTAGGCCCAACTGCGGGGAATGTCATGCGTAACCCTGAGAGCGTCCGCCGCCCAAGCTCACCGGCGGCGTTATGCCATCCTTTGGGTACCGACTCGACGTCGGAGGGCCGGGCGCTGTCCTAGAAACGGTTGACCGTTCCAGGGAGACTCTCCGGGACAGTCTCCTCTCCACTCTCCGCGCCATCGGAGATTTGACAAGCCCAGGTGCCGTTGTGACGCTTCTGGTACGGCACTCTCCCGAAGAGTAGGCCCTGGTAGTGGATAGGAGAGTGAACCCCATGACCACCGGCATCATGCAGCAGATCAGGGAACGCCTGGCAGGCGGCCAGTCGAGTGGCGAGGTTATCGCGGGAGGCTTCGCGCCGCCCACGGTCTACAAAGTCCAGCGGCAGTTGAGGCGGCGAGATCAGAACGGCGCCGGACGGTCCGTGGTGCTGGCCCAGCCCGACCCTGTTACTACCGAGGCCGCCAAGCGCATCCGAGAGTTGGAAGCGCAGGTCGAGGGGCTCGAAGACGAGGTCGATTCCATGTCGGAGGATGCCGTCGAACTCGTCAAGACACAGGGAGAACTCGTCAAGGCAGAATCGAAGCTGAAAGGGCTGGAGGCTGAATGGGACGAAGTGTGCCGGCGGGTGATTGCGCTGGAGTCCGGCGTGAACGCGGCGGTCCAGACGGCGAATGCGCTCGTGCCCGAAGCCCAAGAGGCGGGCCGACTGCGCGAAAAGGTGACAGAGCTGGAACGCGACCTCCGCCGGGCCAATGCCGGCCAAGCGGAGATGCGCCGGTCAGCGTCTGAATGGCAACAGAAGTACGAAGGTGAGCAGACGGCCCGGGTCGAGGCTGAGCGGCAGTGGCAACTGTGGCATGCTACCGCCCAGCAGCTCAAGCGGGACAACCAAGCACTCACCCAGACGGTCGCCGAGCTGGAACCGCTCCGGGTATGGGATGGCCACCCCTGCAAGGTCTGCAAGAGTCCGCTGCGCGGCGGCGTGTCCCAGGAAAACGCAGCCAGGCTCATGCAAGACTTCGGCCACACCGCCTGCTTGAAAAACGACTCCGGCCCTGGGCTAACCGCGCTTGCGATTGGGGCAGCTACACTCTGGGGGTTGTCTCAGACTCGGGAGCGATCCTAGCTGCTCGGGATTCTCACCGTCAGCGTGTTTGTCAAATTGTTACCGCCCGAGCCTCCCCCGTCGAGGGGGAGGGGACTACTGGATGCACCCGTGTCAACGTTCACAGACGCCCAGGAGTTCTTGCGCGAAGCCGGCCTCGACGGCTGGCTGACCCGCGACTACCGCTACTCGAACCCCGTCTTCGAGGCCGCGCTGGGCCGGCGCGTCCAGAACCTCACGCGCCCAGTCTGGCTCTTCATCCCCCGCGAAGGGGAGCCAACTGTGCTGGCACACGACGTCGACGCAGGCCGGTTCCCAGCCGGGTCGCCCCGGATCACTCGTTTCTCAAGTCGGGCGACCATGCTTGCCGGCCTCCAGTCAATGCTGCCAAGACACGGCACCCTGGCCATGGAGTACTCGCCGATGGGCGAGCTGCCACGCGTCGGGCGCGTGGACGCCGGGACACTGGAGCTGGTGCGAAGCCTTGGCCTCCAAGTGGTCCCGTCCGGGGACGTCCTTCAGTACGCCACCGAACGGTGGTCGCCTGCGCAACTGGCGTCGCACCGCCACGCCGCGGAGGCGCTCGTGAGGACCGTCAAGGAGGCGTACCAGTTCGTCGGCGAGAACGTGCGCTGGAAGCTGACCGAGCACGACGTCGCCGAGTACATCCGTGGCCGCTACGCACGGCTGGGCCTCGAGGCCGACGACGGGCCGGTCGTGGCGTTCAACGAGCATTCGTCCGACCCCCACTACGAGCCCACGCCCGGCGGCGCGGCAGTGATACGGCGACAGGGCTGGCTGCTGATAGATCTGTGGGCGCGCCGGGCACCCCTGCCAGGCAAGGCCCCAGGCCAGGCGGCGCGTGCCGTCGGCGCGCAGGCGACGGCCGCAGTCGCCGGTGGGCACCAGGCGAGCGGCAGCCTCACAGAGTCCGAGGAGAACATCTACGCCGACCTCACGTGGGTCGCCTCGCTGGGCGGCAAGCCGTCCGACCAGGAGGCCGAGGTGTTCACTGCTGTGCGCGGCGCACGGGACGCCGCGTTCGAGTTCCTGGAGGGCCGCGTGCTCGCCGGGGACAACCCGCAGGGGTGGGAGGTGGACCGCGCCGCGCGCAGCGTGATCGAGAAGGCCGGCTACGGCGACTATTTTGTCCACCGGCTCGGCCACAGCCTGGGCCGAGAGGTCCACGCGAACGGCGTGAACCTGGACGACTTCGAGACCCACGACACGCGCACGGTGATCCAGGGGGTCGGCATCACGATAGAGCCCGGGGTTTACCTGCCCGAGTTCGGCGTGCGCCTTGAGATGGACGTCTACATGGGCGGCGACGGGCCTGAGATCACCTGCGAGCACCAGACCGAGGTCATCGTGGTGGAGACGGCATGATGGCCGGGCTGCGGATTGCGGGCGTTGACGGGTGCAGCGGCGGGTGGGTGGTTGTCACGGGCAATGACGGCTTCGATGAACTCGAAGTCCTCGTTGTAAGCCGGTTTGCGCAGCTGTTTCAGATGGCCGTGCAACCGAACATCGTCTGTGTGGACATCCCAATTGGGCTGGCCACATCGGGCCCTCGCGATGCCGATGTGCAGTCTAGAAAACTGGTGGGTGTGCGGCGTTCTTCGGTGTTCCCGGCTCCTGAGCGGCCGCTTTTGGCATTCGCCAGATCGGACGGTCTTGGTCGCGAAGACGGATACGCGATAACGAACGAGTGGTCGTGGATGCATCTTGGCCACGGCATTTCTAAGCAGAACTACAACATCCTCGGCAAAATCGCTGAGGTGGACGACTTCCTGGGTGAGCGCCCGCATCTGCGCGTGACTGATGTGCGGCCAACGGTGTCGACCGCCACCTCATTAGTTTTTGAGATCCACCCCGAAATGTCCTTTCTGGAAATGAACGACGGAGAACCGCTGCCCAGCCCGAAACGCCAGTCGGACGGCTCGGCTCAGCGCCTCGGGCTCCTGAAACGCAACATCGGGATGGCCGTTACTCGCTTGTCTCTCCACTCTGGCGCGAAACAGGACGACCTCCACGACGCGCTCGCGGCCCTCTGGACCGCGGCGCGGATCGCCCGAGGTGACGAACAACGGGTTCCGGCTGATGCAAAGAGAGACGCTCTCGGCCTCGACATCGCAATCCGGTACTGAGTCGATCCGTCTGACTAATCCGTGCCGGCGTCCAGCCAAGAATCTGTGCAATCTGCGAAATCTGTGTTTCCCGTGCGTCGCTTGACAGTTACGTAAGGCTATGCTTACATAGGCGCCATGGAAGCCGCGCTCAAGGCCATCGCTGACCCCACCCGCCGGGAGATCCTACGCCTGGTAGCGCAGGGCGAGCTCCCCGCGGGCCAGATCGCCAGCCACTTCGAGGTGTCCCGGCCCGCGGTGTCGCAGCACCTGAAGGTGCTCAAGGACGCCGGGCTGGTCTCAGAACGCCGGGACGGCGTGCGTCGGCTGTACAGCGCGCGCCCAGAGGGGATGTCCGAGCTCAAGGCTTTCCTCGAACAATTCTGGGACGACCGCCTGCTTGACCTCAAGCTGGCAGTGGAATCGGAAGCGAAAGGAAACCCAAGTGACCACTCGTGACACCGCGGCGACCAGTCTCAAGCGCCAGGTACGCGTCAACGCCTCGCCCGAGACGGTCTACAAATACCTCACGGAAGCTGCGCTGATCGCAAAGTGGTTCGGGCGCAAGGTCACGTTCGAGGCCAAGGCGGGCGGCGCCTGCCGCATCGAAATGAACGACCGCGACGTTGCCGCCGGCAAGATCGTCGAGCTCAAGCGCCCCGAAAAAGTCGTCTACACGTTCGGCTGGGAGGCGAAGGACAACCCCATCCGCCCGGGCTCTACGACTGTCGAGATCACGCTCAAGCCCGAGGGCGCGGCGACGCTGGTGACCCTGGTGCACACTGGCCTGCCCGCACCTACGGTCGAAATGCACGGCATGGGCTGGGACCTCTACATGGGCCGTCTTGCAGTGGCCGCGACCGGTGGCAACCCCGGTCCCGACCCGAACGCGACCCCGCGGGATATGCACTAGCACCGCGCCACCAGCTCCGTTCGTCCTTCGACGCTTCGGCCCGGCTCAGGGTAGGCTGGCTGGGGGCGAACGGGGCAGCGCCGCGCGCACAAGCTGCACCCCTCGCGCCCACGATTGCGCCTTGACCACGCGGGCTACACTGCGATAATGGGTAGCGAGCGCGGAAGTAGCTCAGCGGTAGAGCTTCTCCTTGCCAAGGAGAGGGTCGCGAGTTCGAATCTCGTCTTCCGCTCCATCGAATGCCCAGAGGCGCCCCACGCGGGCGCCTCGTTCGTTTAACCTGCTGTTCACACGCACAGCGTGACCGGTGCATGCCTCGAGGACCGTCCGCCGTCGATCACCGTTCGCCATTCGACAGGCTCAGGGTGAACGGTGAGCAGGCACCGTCGGCGGACTGCCGGCAATGGCGCCAACGAAGCCCGAGATCGGCCGCTCCCACCCGCCCCAACGATTTGGAGGACGCCATGACCGCCCCTGCCCCAAAGTACGACCTGATCTTGCAGGGCGGCTGGGTGATTGACCCCGCCAACGAGCTCGACGGGCAGATGGACGTCGCCATCTCCGGCGGCAAGGTCGTCGCCGTTGACCGCGGGCTGGACTTTGCCACGGCCAAGAAGGTCGTCGACGTCGGCGGCCTCTACGTCACGCCGGGCCTCATTGACCTGCACGCCCACTTCTACGGCGGCGGCGGCGGCTACAACAACTTTGAGATGAACCCGGACATGTACGGCCTGCCCAACGGCACGACCACCGTTGTCGACGCCGGCGGCGCAGGGTGGCTCACGTACGGCGGGTTCATGGACAGGGTCGTGAACGCGTTCAAGGTGCGGGTGCTGGGCCTGCTCAACATCTGCGCCCAGGGCATGCACACCCACCACGAGAACGACCCGGCGTCGCTGCAACCAGACCAGTGCGCCCGCACCATCCGCGAGAACCGCTCTGTCTTCGTGGGCATCAAGACCGCGCACTACATGCAGCCGGGCTACGAGTCCGTGGACGCCGCAGTAAAGGCGGGCGACCTCGCTGGCGTGCCGGTGATGATGGACTCCTGGCCGACCACCGTGCGGCAGTACCCGGACATGCTGCTGAAGCACCTGCGGCCCGGCGACATCCACACGCACTTCTACGCCCAGCAGTTCCCGGTGCTCGGGCCAGACCGGGTGGTCGCCCCCTACATGTGGGAGGCGCGCAAGCGGGGCGTCATCTTCGACATCGGCCACGGCGCAGGCAGCTTCTGGTTCCGCATCGCGGAGCCCGCGCTTGCCCAGGGCTTCGGACCGGACACCATCTCGACAGACGCCCACTCCGGGTCGTTTTACATGCCGCGGGCGACGATGCCGGTGACCATGTCGAAACTCCTCTGCCTGGGCATGAGCCTGCAGGAGGCGGTTGACCGGTCCACCCGCGTGCCGGCGCGGGTGATCGGGCGCAGCGAGCTAGGCACGCTGACCGTGGGATCCGAGGCGGATGTGGCTGTATTCGAGCTGGAACTGGGCCCTTCGACAGGCTCAGGCCCTTCGACCCTGCGGCCCCGCTCAGGGCGAGCGGCGTCGGGTACTTCCACGGGCTCAGGACGGGCGGCGTTCAGCTACGTAGACGCCGGCGGGGCGCGCATGGACGGCGACAAACGGCTGACGTGCGTAATGACCGTCCGCGCCGGGCAGGTGTTGTACGACCGCGACGGCCTGACTCGACCGGACTATCGCACCTTGGGCGATTACAAGCGCGTTGATTAAGGCGGCGCGAAAGTGACCAACGCCAGCGGCGAGGCCTCGTCCCGGCGGCGCGGCTCGTCGGGGGGTCGCCGGTCTGCCTCCGCCGTGTCTGCGCGCGCAGCGCGGCTGCACGGCGATTCCCTGGTGATTGACACGCACATCGACACTGCCACGCACCTGCTCTACCGCAGCCCTGACTTCAGCGCGCGCCTCACCGAGGGCCACGTGGACATACCGCGCATGCGGGAGGGCGGCGTCGGCGCGGCGATGTTCGCGGTCTGGATTGACGAGGTCCACGACGAGGCCGCCGCGTTCAGGCACGCCGTGCGCGGGGTTGACGCAATACACCGCGCCATCGACAAGCACCCCGCCGACCTGGCCCTGGCGCTCACTGCGGCAGACATCGAGCAGGCCCGCGCGGACGGCAAGATCGCCGTCCTTATCTCGATAGAAGGCGGCCGCGCCATCGCCGACGACCTCGGATGCCTGCGGGCGCTGCACCGCCTCGGGGTGCGCTCGGTCACGCTCGCCTGGTACAAGTCCACAAACTGGTGCGACTCGCATAACGACGACCGCCACGGCGGGCTGACGCCGTTTGGCCGCGATGTCGTCCTGGAGATGAACCGGCTCGGCATGGCGGTGGACATATCCCACGTGTCCGACTCCACATTCTGGGACGTGCTGGAAGCCAGCCAGAAGCCCGTGTTCGCATCGCACTCGTGCTGCCGGGCGCTATGCGAGCACACGCGCAACATGACAGACGAGATGGTCAGCGCCCTGGCGCGACAGGGCGGGGTGATGAACGTCACGTTCGTGTCAGGGTTCGTTGCCGGGCCGCCGTCGTCGGACTTCAAGCCGCCGGTGCTCCCGCCGCGGGAGGAGTTGCGGGACCCGTTTGACTACATCGCCTGGCCCTGCCCGGACCCGGGTCCGCCGTTTAGCGCGCTGATGGCCCAGTTCAACCACGCGATCAAGCTGGCCGGCCCGGACCACGTCGGCATCGGCTCGGACTACGACGGCATCGTCCAGTCGGTGCAGGAGGTCGAGGACATTTCGAAGCTGCCGCGGCTCACCGACGGCCTGCTTGCTGCGGGGCACTCGGAGGCCACGGTGCGAAAAGTCCTGGGCCAGAACAACATGCGGCTCTTCCGGGAGACGCTGCGCTAGGCGGCCCCAAAGCGTGTCGGGAGCCCTCAATCTAGGACTGCCGTCCTCCTGCGCTGCTCCGGCCGCGGGCCGGCCGAAAGGCCGTGTCCTGTCGCGGGGCCGTATCATCACATGAACAGCCCCCCAACACGGCTAGCCCGCATTCGAGAGCACATGAAAATAAACTCCGCCCGCTATTTGATCGCCGCCCTCGCCGGGCTCATCACCGTCCTGGCCGCATGTGGCGGAGGCAGCGCGACCCCGGCGCCGACTGACGAAACTCGAGAGGCGTCGTACGGCCTTGCGGCGGGCGCCAGGCTGACATTGCGCGCAGAGAACGGCAGCGTCGTAGTGCGTAAATCAGCGACTGAACGCCTCACTCTCACATCGACACTGCACCGTCCAGCCGGCATCCAGTACTTCGTCTTGCCCACCGGCAATGAGCCGCATCAGGAGCTGCTCATATCAGCCATGCTCCGCCCGGGCGGGCCGGGCAACGCAAGCTCGGAGTTCACGCTCGCCGTCCCCGACGGCATCACTCTGACAATCAACACGACTAATGGCACGGTGGATGTAAACGGCGTCGCGCTGGGCGACACTGCCCTCAACACCACCAACGCCTCGGTGACGGTAAGCGCTTCAAAGGCCGATTTCACCATCAACACCTCGAACGGGAAGCTCACCGTTGGGGAGTCCGAGGGGACGTTCTGGACGCAGACGACGAACTCGCCCGTCGAGATCAGCGGCGTGGTACTTCCCGGACGGTCCAACCGGTTCAAGACGACGAACAGCCCTATCACCGTATCTTTGCGCGGCTCGCCTGACCTCAAGGTGACTGTCAACGTCGCCGGAGGCAACGCAGACGTCACGGGAGCCGAGCCTGCGGGCCAGTCCGGCGGGTTCCCTGTTTACCGCTACGGGGTCGGGAGCGGGTCGCTGGAGATCGAGACCACCAACGGCGACGTCAAGGTCGCGCTTGGCAGCGGCCCCGGGCCAGGGTGAGCCGCCGTGGCTGAGCTGGCGCCGGACCTCAAGCGCGCCCTGGAGGAGAGCTTCTTCATCCGGGTGACAATGACGCGACGCAAGTCCGGCACGCCGAGGACAGTCGAGCTGACGTACGTCTGGAACGGCGGGGACACTCTGGTGCTGTCAGGCTACCCGGGTCGCCGGGACTGGGTCGCCAACATGGGCGCTGACCCGGTGGTGACCATGCACACCGCCGAGGCGGAGCCCTGGTACGACATCCCTGCCCGGGCCAGGGTGATACGTGACAAGAAGGAGCGCCTGCCGCACCTTGTGGCGTACATCGAGCACTGGTCTGAGCGCCCGGGGTACCGGCGTCCGCTCGTCCTTTGCGTAATCCGGGCCGTGAAGATCAACCGGGCGCTGCGCCTGCCTATGTGGGGGCCGTTCTGGCTGCTCCGGCGGAACATCTTCGACCTGATGCCCTGCGTCGAGATCACCCTCACGGGCGACCCGGTGCTGCGCGCCTCGGGCGGCCCGCCGCCGCTTTCGGAGCCGAGGGAAGGCCGCCCTTAGCAGCGTGCCCGGAGTTGGATCACGGTTCATCATGAGCTTGTCGAAGGACGAACTTGGATTGGGTCACCGTTCGTCCTGAGCGTGCCTGCCCTGAGCGGGGTCGAAGGGTCGAAGGACGAACTTGGATTGGGTCACCGTTCGTCCTGAGCCTGTCGAAGGACGAACTTGAACCCGCGAGCCGCTCCGTCAAGTTCAGGACGCGATTTGCCAGATGCTCTCGCCCGCTCGCGGCGCCATTGATGCCCGGTCCTGTCGACGGCGGCTCGAATCCCGCTCGCCCCGAGCCTGTCGGGGGGGGGCCGTCTCGCGCCTACTGCTCGCGCGTTGGGTAGTCGCCTTCGAGCGCGCTGCCGGCGATCTTGCGTGCTTCTGGGCCAAAGTCTGGGTTCGATGCCACCCACGTCAGGTACTCAGCCTGGGTCTCTTTAACCGTGGACAGCCGGTGCCCTCTGAAACGGCCGAAGTTGACAAGCACCTCGCCCTGCTGCGACCACACGAACTTGCCCTCAGGGTCGACGTGCGCGGGGCCGGACTGCTTCAGCCAGGCAGCCAGCCCCTCCGGGGCCTGCGGGAGGTCCGGGTGCGCGGCGAGCTGGCCCTCCAGCACATCGAGGGCGGCCCGTGCGCCTGTGTCGGGCTCACGCAACGTGGGCATGTTCCTTCCCGTGAAGCGCCGGTAGGCCGCGGCGAGGTCACGGGGTTCGAGCTTGTGGAACACAGCCATGGCGTCCACCACTGCCCTGCCCTGCAGCGGGAAGTCCACCCCCGCCCGTGCGAACTCCGCCTCGAGCAGCGGCAGGTC